>CAJPLH010000082.1 GCA_905371275.1 Prevotellaceae bacterium | reverse complement strand
TTGTTCTCGACGTAGCCCGCTACGCCATCGAGCAAACGAGGAACAAACTGCTCAACAATCAAATAAAATCGGTTCAGAAGCTAATGACCGATTTAGGATAAATCAGATAGACAAGATTGCGTATCAAAGCCTTTTGTTTTCGCACGATCTGACAACAAACATCCCCCATTGCTCCTGTCGAACAATGGGGGATGCCCTATAAAGCGAAATGATGAAATAAGAGAAACGGCTTTTGCCTTTGACTAACTCACCACATTCTGTGGATTTCCAGCGAGGAAAGCCTCGAGATTATCCGCCATAATGCTGATGATACGGCCACGGGCTGCAGCACCTGCCCAAGCAATGTGGGGAGTGACATAAGCATTGGGCGCGGAAAGTATGGGATTGTCGGCAGCAGGAGGCTCTTGTGCCAGCACGTCACAAGCATACGCTGCAAGTTGTCCGCTGTGCAATGCTTCGGCAACGGCTTTTTCGTCAATCAGTCCGCCGCGCGCCGTGTTGATGAGCACCAATCCTTTGTGCGCCTTCGACAAAAGTTCTGCATTCACAAAGGCTTTGTTCTCAGGCTTCAAGGGACAGTGGAGAGAAACCACAGCAGAAGTGGCAAAAGCCTCATCCATCGTGATTTTCTTCATACCTTCTGGCAGAGATTCCGCAGCTTGGCTTGTCACTACGCACACTTCAGCATCCAGCACTCGGAGCAATTCTGCTACCTTTCTGCCGATGTTTCCCCACCCTACTATAGTAATGCGCTGTTGTGCGAGTTCTTCCACTGCTTCGTCCCAAAGACTGAAGTCGCGACTGCGCGCCCAGTATCCACCGCGGTTGAGTTCGGCATAATGTCCCACACGATTGGTATGCTCCAACAAAAGCGCCAATGTATGTTGCGCCACAGCCAGAGTACTATACGCTGGAACATTGCACACGGTCACTCCGTGTCGGCGCGCAGCTTCGAGGTCTATGACATCATAACCCGTGGCGCAAACCAATATAAGGCGCAATTTGGGAAGTTGTGCAAAGATTTCTTCCGTCATCCGCTTTTTGTTGAGTATAATCACCTCAGCATCTTTGGCGCGCTCTACAATTTGATCAGAAGGAGTGCGGTCATACACCGTAAACTGCCCAAATTCTGCCAAGCGTCCCCACTGGAGGTCACCAGGATTGAGCACAAAACTATCAAGAAAAACGATATTCATTGTTTCTTTATTTATGAGTTAAGTCAAACGTAAAAGTATTTTGAGTGCATCTCGAAGGTAACTCCGAACCAAAGGGGTATTGATTTGTTTCCTTCCTTGTCACTCAACAACTAGGCTCTAAAGTTAGGAATTTCGACAGGCATTCCACCTTGTTTTGCCGACAATTGAGTCAGTTCAGCCAAACACGACCACTCTACCGCGTCATACACATCGATATCGAGGGGCAAACCTGCCTGCAAACACGCAATGAACCGTGCATCCATCGCATAGTTCATCGGGTTTTCAACCCCTCGTGCCTTTCCCTCGCGCCACAATTCTAAGGCAGGTGTAGAGGGAGCACCCAAGAGTTCAGTTTCGGCAGCGGAAGCAGTCCATATTCTATCGTCCTTTTGCAGTGTGGGAACAGGATATTTTTGTGCAAAAGCCACAGTACCACAGAGTGTTTGCAAACGACTATAAGGCCGCGGAGTTGTGCAATCGAATTGAAGCAGAATGGTGACTCCCTTTTCTGTGGTGATAATCGCTGTGTTGCCGTGTCCCATGGGGTGATTGCGCCCCATAGCCTGCCCTGTCATCGACACCAATCGTACCATTCTGTCATTGTTGTCGCGCAAGAGTTGCCCAATCGGGGCAATGCCGTGCGTGGGATAAGGATTTCCACCTTGAAGAGCCCCTTGACGATAAGTGTCTGCAGTTGACGATTCAAAATAATTGCACCAATCGTGGAGATAACCTCCTTCAGCGTGGGTGAGTGTGCCGAAATATCCTTTATTATATAAGGAGCGTGTAGCAAGCGCAAACCAATCGTAACAACAATTTTCGGTCATAAAACAATGCCGCTGAGTCGCTTCTGCAGTTTGTACCAATCTCCAACAGTCTTCTATCGTAGTGGCTGCTGGCACTTCCACAGCCACGTGCTTTCCAGCACGCATAGCCTCGATGGCCAAAGGTGTGTGCGAAGCCCAATCCGTGCAAATATACACTACGTCGACTTTTGCGGAGCGAATCAATTGCAAAGCAGCATCTTCGCCAGCATAACTCTCCACCATTGTTTCAGCAACCTCCTCTGTTTGTGCCGCATACAGCACCGAACCGTCATCATTTTGCCACTCTTGCAAGACCTTAAACGCAGCTGAAATGGCGTCTTCCGATAAATCTGCCAAAGCTGTCACTTGCACTCCTGCTATATATTGGTAACGGCGCAGCGTGGCAAGTCCCCTTCTTCCCAAGCCCACAAAGCCAATGCGGACAAGCGGGAGTGGTGCACAACGAAGAGCGAGAACAGAAGAACGAGAATGAGTCATAGAGTAATGCGTTTCCTTGCAAGAATGGACTTATTTACATTGGCAAAGATACGAAATTCCACTCAACTATGAGATGAAACGCAGCAAGAATACACAAAGACAATGGGGAAAGCTGTGAATGTTTCGAATCGTTAGTATGCGAATGTACCTAAATAAGGAGAAAATAGCACACAGAAAAGTTAGATTTATCGCAAAATCATAGAAAACAGCATTTCAAACAAAGTTTTTCATCGAAACTCTTGGTAGTTTGAAAAAAAGTAGCTACTTTTGCACTGCGTTTGACAAACAAATGCACCCAAGGAAGGTTGGGTGAGTGGCTGAAACCACCAGTTTGCTAAACTGACGTACGGGCAACCGTACCGGGGGTTCGAATCCCCCACCTTCCGCACCTTAAGGTGCCTTCATCTAACGGTTAGGATACATGCCTCTCACGCATGACATACGGGTTCGATTCCCGTAGGCACTACCCAAGGGCACAACGAAATAGGCGAGTTTCTTCATCGAAACTCGCTTTTTTACTTAATAGCCTATCACCTATTGCTGTAGCTCTGCGCAATACACCTTCGTTTTGCTCAAACAAGAGATCAGCAACATAGATTTCAACAATGAAAACTTATCACATAGCCGTGGCTGGCACAGGATATGTGGGTATGAGCATCGCTACCCTCCTAGCTCAACACCACAAAGTCACTGCAGTAGACATCGTTCCCGAACGTGTCGAGGCAGTGAACGCCAAACGCTCCCCCATACAAGACACATACATTGAGAAGTATTTAGCAGAAAAAGAACTCAATCTCTCTGCGACCCTCGATGCCGCAAGTGCCTATCGAGATGCTGACTTTGTGGTCATCGCAGCTCCTACCAACTATGATGTGCAACGCAATTTCTTCGACACTTCTGCTGTAGAAGCTGTGATTAAAGCCGTCATGTCAGTCAACGACAAGGCGATTATGGTCATCAAAAGCACCATCCCCGTGGGATATACTGCACAGATTCGCCAGCGAATGGGGAGCGAAAACATCATCTTCTCGCCTGAATTTCTACGAGAAAGCAAAGCGCTCTACGACAATCTCTACCCTTCGCGCATCATCGTGGGACGTCCCGAAGGCGATACTCGACTGGATGAAGCCGCTCATACCTTTGCAGCACTACTTCAACAAGGAGCTTTGAAGCCCGACGTTGAAACGCTCTTTATGGGACTCACGGAAGCCGAGGCAGTAAAGCTCTTTGCCAACACTTATCTCGCACTGCGCGTGAGCTATTTCAACGAACTCGACACTTACGCCGAACTCAAAGGACTCAACACCGAGCAGATTATACATGGCGTTTGCCTTGATCCACGCATCGGCAATGACTACAACAATCCTTCCTTCGGATATGGTGGCTATTGTTTGCCTAAAGACTCCAAACAACTTCTGGCGAACTATCAAGATGTGCCCCAAAATTTGGTGCGTGCCATCGTGGAATCCAACGTGACACGCAAAGACTTCATCGCCGAACGCGTGTTGCGCGCAGCAGGATACTATGGGGAAAACCCAGCTTTCAATCCTGCCAACGAAAAAGACTGCGTGATTGGTGTCTATCGACTGACGATGAAAGCCAATTCCGACAATTTCCGCCAAAGTTCTATCCAAGGTGTAATGAAGCGCATCAAAGCTAAGGGAGCCACTGTCGTCGTTTATGAGCCTACCCTCCAAGATGGCAGCACCTTCTTTGGTAGCTTAGTGGTCAATGATTTGGAGAAATTCAAATCCATGTCGCAAGCTATCATTGCCAATCGCTACGATTCACAACTAGACGATGTGAGAAACAAAGTCTACACGCGAGATCTTTTCTCCAGAGACTAATGATTTTCCTACAGCTTTCTGCATGTTGCTAGGTCTATCGGGGCATTAAATCCCCGAAAACACACTTTTTTCGAGGTAAAACGCGAAAAAAAACGCAGAAACATTTGGAGGTCTCAGAAAAAGCGCGTAATTTTGCACCCGAAACAAGGAAACAATGCTACTAAGCACTGCACTCTTAGCTCAGTTGGTAGAGCAACTGACTCTTAATCAGTGGGTCCAGGGTTCGAATCCCTGAGAGTGTACTCCCCAAGCTCCATCTCAATGAGATGGAGCTTTTTTGCACTGAAGCCATCCGCCATCACCACTCTCCCACAGCCTCTTATTCATCTCCGACCCAACGAAGAAATCTATATAAAACTGCGATAAATGCTTAGAGTATCTTTCTGAACCACTCTTTGCATTTATCGCGGTCATAACGAGTTTGTGAGCCACCATAAGCGACCATTTCATAAGTAAGGTCTAAGCCTTACTTAATCAAATCTGACCATTTCATAAACATCTTGGCCACTTCTGCACTGCGAAAACCATATTTTATCGACAACAAAAATATCTTCGCGTTTGATACCGCTTTTCTAAATAGCACGCCCCCCCCCTTTTTCGTTTTGATAGACTTGCGCAGTATCAATCATGCGATAGCCTACACTCAAAGCATCAGCTACGAAACGCTCCGCCTCATCTGGCAACACTTGAAATACGCCATAACCTATTTGTGGCATTTCTATGCCATTGTTCAATGTGATAGTTCTTATGACTTCTTGATTTTAGTTTGACATTCAGCTAAATATGTGGAGCCAAGATAGTCATTTATTGGATGTGCTCGTTGACAACACAACTTTTTCCAAGTTCATTCCATGTTTTGTGTAATCTTCTCGGAGCAGTAAAAAAAACAGCTCTAATTTCTTACGGCTGCAACCTGAGAATTATCAGTTAGGAGTACAAGAAGAAGTTTCAAAAGAGGTTTTTAACCCAGTCTACAGAAGTAAGACCAATGAGGAAACCTCCTACTACAACTAAGAATAGTCCAAGGAAAATACGTTTAAGTTCCCACTTCGTCTTACTTTCTCCCAAAATATAGATACTACCAAGAGTGGCTAGCACTACATTCATCTGAGCCATAGAAGCAGCAATGGACACTCCATTAAACTCTATCGATATAAGATAAAGCAGAACTGCGATGGCAAAGATAAAACCACCTAGCAAGTTTTGTGCACTCTTTTTAGAAAATGGACGCTGACGCAGAAAGAAGAGAGAAAGCAACAGAGACATAACCACCATTCCAAGAGCTTGTGGGAAAAATGCAACTTGACCGGGCACATGAAATTTTGCAGGAATAAACGAAAAGCCCACATAGCCTACGGTTGCAATGGTGAGTGTGACGAATCCACCTCGCATATCTCTTTGAGGAGCTTTCGATTCATCATGAGAGACCCCACTCACCTCTTGCAAGAGTTCCACACGAACATTGGACGCAGACTCTTTTTTCTCTTGCAACGTGGTGAGATAAATACCAGCAACAATGATGGCAATGGCACCAAATCCCACGAAACGTTCACCCCAAGTCGGCCAATCTCCAAGAAACAGAGTACCCACTACGGCATTTGCCGTTAATTGCATACCCACAGAAATGGGAATACCATTGGAAACTCCAATTTGCTCAAAAGAACGATACTGTAGCATTTGAGCAAATGCCCAAAAAGCACCCGATAGGGCACACCAGCCAAAAATACTCTGCCCAATTTCAGGACGTTGTACAAGGAAGACCAACGAAGCCACAAGAAAAGTGCCGACCGTTGTTCCTATAATTTGTTGAATGGGACGTCCGCCAACTTTAGCAACTGCTAGAGGTAATAGCCCCCAAAACAAAGCTGGCAGCAAAGAAAATAGGATATACATAATCGTAAAGTTTGTTGATTATAAATTATGTCAATAATACTTCACAGGCCATAGCCGAGAAATTAGAGAGGGTACAAAGGTAACATTTAATCAACACCTACATTATAATACTAGAAAAAAAGATTATTTTGTGGCTTACGTACTATCGATTTTGGAAATCCCATGTGACACTTCGCAAAAAGAGTGTCAAATTACAGTCTTATTTTCGGACTTTGCGTCAAAAAGTAGGGACTATTCCTCTAGAATTCCGTATTTTTGCAAAGAATAGCTTGACTACAACATAGAGACAAACATGACAACTCCTACAACAAACAAGACTAATACGAGCCACTCATCGGCAACAGCCCACAATGACATGGGCAACAAACCATCGCTTCTTGGACTTTCGCTCGAAGAACTCACAGAAGTGGCACTCGCTTTGGGCTTACCCAAATTTGTGGGAAAACAAATCTGTGGTTGGCTCTACGACAAGCATGCGCGCTCCTTTGACGAGATGACAAATCTCTCCAAGGCTGCGCGACAAAAGCTCACAGAGTGCTATCAAATCGGCATTTCAACTCCTGTGGAAAGCGTGGAATCCAAAGATGGTACCATCAAATATCTCTACAAAACAGAGCGCGGACACTACATCGAAACGGTGTACATCCCTGACGGGAAACGCGCTACGCTCTGTGTTTCTTCGCAAGTGGGTTGCAAGATGGCTTGTGAGTTTTGTATGACCGGACGACAAGGTTTTATGGCCAATCTCACAGCAGCCGATATTCTCAACCAAATTTATTCGCTTCCTCAGCGCGAACAACTCACCAACATCGTCTTTATGGGACAAGGTGAACCGATGGACAACATCGAGAATGTGCTCCGCGCCACAAAAGCTATGACCGCCGACTGGGGATATGCCTGGAGTCCAAAACGCATCACGGTGTCCACGGTTGGTGTGGCCAAAGGTTTGATTCGTTTTCTCAATGAAAGCAATTGCTCCTTAGCCGTTTCGCTTCACCACCCATTGCCAGATGAACGCAAAGCCATGATGCCTGCGGAGCGCGCCTTTGGCGTTGAAGATATGGTGCAACTGTTGAGTCAATATGATTTTTGCAGAAAAACCAACGAAGATTACGCAGAAGGCGCAAAGCAACGCCGACTCACTTTTGAATACATCGTGTTCAAGGGCATCAATGACTCGATAGAACACGCAAAAGCTCTGCTTCATCTTTTGGCTCCTTTGGACTGCCGTATCAATATGATTCGTTTTCACACCATTCCCGACACTAGATTTGACGGAACGGACGAAACAGCGATGGAACGAATGCGCGATTATCTCAACAACCACGGCATTACTACGACCATTCGTGCTTCACGCGGTCAAGACATCTATGCAGCCTGCGGTATGCTCACCACAAAACGAATGGAAGAAGAACGCGCCTAACCGAGCCTTTGTGAGAAGTTTCCACAGAGTCTGGCACAGTCCTATTGGAAGGTTACGCAGTAAAAACTAGCCCATTTCTCTTTCTCACCATCACTTCAGAAGAATAGACATTTCTCTCTCAGCATCAACAATATGACACACAAAATACGCGTGGGAATTACCCACGGAGATATCAATGGAATTGGTTATGAAACAATACTCAAAGCCTTTTCTCAGCCTACTCTCTTAGAACTCTGCACCCCCATTGTTTATGGTT
>CAJPLH010000081.1 GCA_905371275.1 Prevotellaceae bacterium | reverse complement strand
AGAGTAGTGCCTTCGAGCACACTGTCGCCAGCAGCCACACAGATGCCTGTCACTGTGCCGTCGCACTCTGCGGTGATGTTGTTTTCCATCTTCATTGCTTCGAGCACCACCACAGTGTCGCCCTTCTTCACAGCCTGACCCGCAGCAACCACCACTTTGGTCACCACACCAGGGAGAGGAGCATTCACAGGTTCGCCAGCACCAGCTGCGCCTTTAGCGGCAGGAGCCGCAGGAGCTGATTCAGCTTTAGGAGCAGCCGCTACGGGAGCCGCAGGAGCCGCAGCTGCAGCCACTTCGGGAAGATCGCCTTCAGAGAGGGGAGCACCGAGGATTTCCACATCAAAAGCGACACCATTGACATTGAGTTTCGCCACTTGGTCGCGGAGCGATTCGATGGTCACGTCATAGCGTGCACCATTGATCGTGTAACTATATGTTCTCATTATGGATTATCTATTGGAAAATGAGTCTTGAGTGAACTGCAATGCGGGATCGTTCCACACCGTTGGTTGCGCCTTAAAGGTTAGCACGCTTGGTTCTTCGTCGTGCACTTCTTCGCAGTCATATTGTGCGAGTGCAAGACTGATGAGGCCTGCATAGAGTGGCATTTCTGCTTCAGAAGGCTGATATTTTTGGCCATCTTCTTCCACCGCAACGATGGTGCCTTGTTGCTCGCTCAGCGAGATGCGCACCGCACGTCCACCAAAGTTATATTCAAATACTTTCATTGTCGTCTAAAAATTAGAGCGATTCGTTGTCTGTTTGAGACTATGCCACCATTGATGTGGCACAGTCACCACCAACAGACATTGATTCGTGCTCATTAGAGCGGTTCGTTGCCGTGTTTCTTAGCAGGACGGCTGTCGTTCTTGCTTGCAATTTGCTCGAGTGCACGGCAGATGCGGAAACGAGTGTTGCGAGGTTCGATTACATCGTCGATGTAACCCTCGGCAGCAGCCTTGTAAGGATTGGTGAACAATTCGTTGTATTCCTTTTCCTTCTGAGCCAAGAAGGCTTTGGGATCTGCTTGTTCTTTGGCAGCCTTAGCACTGAGGATAGCCACAGCACCACTAGCACCCATCACAGCGATTTCTGCAGAAGGCCAAGCATAGTTCACGTCGGTCTTGAGTTGTTTACTACCCATCACGATGTGAGAACCACCATAGCTCTTGCGGAGGTTTACAGTCACCTTAGGCACAGTAGCTTCGCCGTAAGCGTAGAGCAACTTCGCACCATTGGAAATGACAGCGTTGTATTCCTGACCCGTACCGGGCAAGAAACCAGGCACGTCTACCAAGCTCACGATGGGGATGTTGAAGGCGTCGCAGAAACGCACGAAGCGTGCACCCTTGCGGCTAGCATTCACATCGAGCACACCAGCGTAAACCTTAGGTTGGTTGGCCACGATACCCACGCTCTGACCGTTGAAGCGAGCGAAACCGATGATGATGTTTTGTGCAAAATCGCGTTGCACTTCGAGGAATTCCCCATTGTCCACCACTGCGCCAATCACTTCATACATGTCGTATGCCATGTTGGGGTTGTCGGGGATGATTTCGTTGAGGAGTGCTTCTTTGCGATCGATGGGATCAGTGCATTCCACGCGAGGAGCGCGTTCGCGGTTGTTTTGGGGGAGGAAAGAAAGCAAACGGCGGATGAGACCTGCGAATTCTTCTTCAGTCTTTGCACTGAAATGTGCTACACCGCTCTTCTTGGTGTGCACACTTGCACCGCCAAGTTCTTCTTGTGTCACCTCTTCGCCCGTCACCGTCTTCACCACTTTGGGGCCCGTGAGGAACATGTAGCTCACGCCCTCGAGCATCACGATGAAGTCGGTCAAAGCAGGAGAGTAAACAGCACCACCAGCGCAAGGGCCGCAGATACCAGAGATTTGAGGCACCACACCCGAAGCTTCGATGTTGCGTTGGAAAATGTCGGCAAAACCAGCCAAAGCGTTGATGCCTTCTTGGATGCGAGCACCACCAGAGTCGTTCAGTCCGATGCAGGGTGCGCCCATCTTCACAGCGAGATCTTGCACTTTGCAGATTTTCTCAGCCATGGTCTTGGAGAGCGAACCGCCGTTGACTGTGAAATCTTGCGCATAGAGATACACCAAACGGCCGTTGATGGTGGCACTACCACACACCACGCCATCACCGTAGAAGTGTTTCTTTTCCATGCCGAAGTCGTGGCAGCGATGTAGTTTGAACATATCGAGTTCTTCAAAACTACCTTCGTCTACGAGAAGGGCGATGCGTTCACGTGCTGTTGCTTTGCCCTTAGCGTGCTGCTTGTCGATTGCTACTTCGCCACCGCCGAGACGGGCTTTTGCGCGAAGCTCTACAAGCTGCTTGATTTTCTTTTGTTGTTCACTCATATTTTTAGTGCGTTTGTTTGTCATTGACGATGGACGGGCCGCGATTGTTGCCCTGACCACAAGCAACCTTTCTCCCGACTCGTTTTCTTCTTAGCTCACTATCGGGGAAAGTGTGCAATCTTTGCGCCGCAAATTTACTGATTTATTTCGAGGTGACCAATGTTTTTCCCACTTCCTGTGAGATTACTCCCCGATTTTGAAAGTACAGTACATTCTTGTTCTGTTGTTCTCGACCAAACGAGTAGAATCGTCAATTTGCCGAGTGCTTTTCTCTCAATCGTGAGGGAGGAGGAAGGTGTGCAAGGGGTTCTTGCGTGATATATTGGAGAGGCTTTCGCCGTGTACATAGAACTGTGATGAGGTGCTGCACCTTTTTGATGCGCCCTCTACAAGTATATGGGTCGATATTGCCCTGAAGAGTGAAAAAAACGCAGAAAAGTGACGAAAAATTTTTTCTATGTCGCGGAAATGCTATTTACATCTTGCAAAACGGGTGCGTTTTTCACTGCAACGCAGTTGTCACCTTCCCCTACTAGCGGTAACTGCCGAATGTGTGTGCCTCAGTTTCCCTCTCGCGCGTGTAGCGTGCGCGCAGCGTGCGCCCCTTTACAGCGAGTTTGCATTTTTTGCTGTCACAAGTGTCACCATTCCCCTTGGGCTGATTTGTGAAAAGTGACGTGTTGTTTTGCTTCAAACGACGTGTCGTTTTATGAAAAGTGACGTGTCGTTTTATCCAAAACAACGTGTTGTTTTTGTACTCATTTCCCCTTTGTCTGCCGATAAAACCTAGATAGATGTTAAAGGGTCGACTTAATGGTTTGATAATGAGTTGACTATGATGCGACTATGATGCAATGTGTGACACTTGTGACAGCAAAAACACAAAAACTCCTGTAGGGCGCGCGTACGCGCGCACGTGAGAGAGTGAATTATAGGTATTTTCACACTTTCGTTTTCACTGGACTTGCCGGCTGTTTGGATGGAGGACTAGAATTTCAGACCCAAACGGAGGGAGAGACCATCGTAAGTGTAGTTAGTGTAGTAAGTGCCTATACAGCCACTACCAACAGTGAAGTCGGTGTATTCTTCATTGGTGGTTTGTATGGTATATCCAACGCCGATGAGGAAATTGTCTAGCTGCACTCCAGTGCTGAGGGAGACTAATGCTCCGTGTTTGTGAGTGGCAGCAATACCCGTCTTTAGATCTACGAAGGGGATGATGTTTGAGCGGAAGGGGATTTCAAAACGAGGATTGATGATGGCATGGATGTCGGCTCTGTTATTCTGCTTAATGAATCCATCGTGCCAATATATCGTGTTGAGACCTGCGCCTAAGTAGAAGAAAGAAGTGAGTTGCGAACCAATGGTGAGGTTGAAATCGAGGGCTGTTCCGATACCGATATCAGCAATGCCTGCTAAATGGGGACGGAACTTGCGACGCTGGCCGTCAGTCTGTTGTTGGTGTGAAGCTTCGGCCGTTGTTGTGGTGAACAAAGTTTGTGGTGACTCTAGCGTAGTAAAATTGGTGGTGTAAGATTGCCCCATAATATCAGCCTTGGGGGATGACAACGCAATAGGCGTTTCGCTGGTGAGCGACACAGATGGTGTGGGAAACACGTTTTGGGCTGAGGCCACGATGGCACTCATACCCAAGAAAAGGATGGAAAAGAGTGATTTCTTCATAATGAGGGTGTTTGTTGTTGCTATATTTTCTAGATTAGGCGATGAAACCTGCCCAAGAAAGGCCTTTGACCACCAAGAATCCTCCCAACACGAGCCAAACATAGAGCACGAGTGCTAAAACAAAGGGACGCCAACCTGCTTGACGGAATTTGTCGAGCGTTGTTTCGCAACCCAAAGCGGTCATGGCCATAGTGAGCGCGAAGTTGTCGATGGTTTGGATGGGAGCAGTCACTGCTGGGGTGAGCGCGAGGAGTGTGTTGAGGGCGATGGCGCAGAGGAAGAGAATGGCAAACCAGGGAATGACGAGTTTGCGTTGTCCAGAGGTGGAGGTTTTACTGCTGGAACGTGCGAACCAACTGAAACAGAGGAGCACGGGAACGAGCATGATGACGCGTATCATTTTGACAATCACAGCCACTTCAGCCACGTCTTTGCCCATGGCATTGGAAGCACCCACTACGTGTGCCACTTCGTGGACAGTGGAACCGGTGTAGAGTCCCATTTCGCGAGGTGAAAGGGGGAAGAATCCGTTGCGATACAAGAGGGGATAGAGGAATATGGAGAGTGTGCCGAAGAGAACCACTGTGGAAACGGCCACTGCAGTTTTGTAGGCTTCAGATTTGAGGGTGGTTTCTGCGCCTAGCACGGCAGCTGCGCCACAAATGGCACTGCCCGAGGAGGTGAGCAGGGTGGTTTCTTTGTCCATTTTGAGCCACTTCCCCACGAGGATGCCGAGTCCGAGGGTGGAGCAGACGATGATGGCATCGAGGGCTACTGCGGAGAGTCCCACTTGTGCCACGTCGTTGAGGGTGAGTCGGAATCCAAAGAAGATGATACCGATGCGCAAGATGCGTTTGCTGCAAAACTTGAGTCCGCTGCGCCATTGTTCGGGGAGGTATCGGCCGAGGGTATTGGCAAAGAGGATGCCGATGAGGATGCCGACAATGAGGGGAGAGAAGGATAGGTGTTTGAAAAAGGGAAGGGTGCTCAAGGCGGTGGCGGCTCCTGCAAGGAGAGCAATGAAGAGTATGCCGGGAAGGGAAGGAAGCTGGGAGGAGAATTTCATATTGCGTGGCCGGAGAGGTAGATATGTGAGTGGATTGTCGCGCAGTGGGCAGGAATGTGGTTGGGGAGGAGAAAGCGAGAGTCGTTGCTGTGCGTGATTTTCCTATAACGAGAGGCTGCATCAAAACAAGATGTTTTGACACAGCCTCTTTGTGAAGAAAGTAAGTGGTTTAGCTCCTAGGGGAGTGTCCTCATGGTGAGTCCTCGTTAGGAGCTGGGGAACTCACTTTTTATTTCTTGCCTTGGTTAGCAACTGCTTCTTGGAGCTTCTTGATTTCTTCAGGATCACCGAGGAAGTAGTCTTTCACAAGGTTGAGATCATCGTCAAACTCAAACACGTAGGGAAGAGCTGTGGGAAGGTTGAGGCTGATGATGTCTTGGTCGCTGATGCCCTTGAGGTGCTTGATGACACCGCGAAGGCTGTTGCCGTGAGCTACAACGAGGAGGTCGTCCACCTTTTTGAGTGTGGGGAAGATGACAGCGGTCCAGTAGGGGAGTGTGCGACCGATGCAGTCTTTCAAAGACTCGGTGCGGGGAAGTTCTGCGTCAGCCACTTCAGCGTAGCGAGCTTCGTATTTGGGGTTGCGTTCCTTGTCGTCTTCAGCGATAGCATCAGGAGCGATGTCGAAGCTACGACGCCAAACGAGTACTTGTTCTTCACCATACTTAGCAGCGGTTTCGCTCTTGTTGAGACCTTGAAGCATGCCGTAGTGCTTTTCGTTCAAGCGCCAGCTCTTTTGCACGGGGATCCAGTCCTCGTTCATTGAGTCGAGCACGTTGTTGAGGGTCTTGATGGCGCGCTTGAGGTAGGAAGTGTAGGCCATGCCAAACTTGAAACCTTCCTTCTTGAGGAGTTCACCAGCTTTGCGAGCTTCACCCATACCTTTTTCGGTGAGGTCTACGTCTGTCCAACCAGTGAAGCGGTTTTCAAGGTTCCATTGGCTTTCGCCATGGCGGAGAAGTACGATTCTTTTCATAAGAGTTATATGAGGTTTTATTGAATTTCTTGTGGGTTAAGTGCTTGCGCTGTAGGCTTTGCCTATTTGTTGCGCGCCCATCCACATTGCAAAGATACGGCCAACGGCCGACATAGCCAAGATGTTGCACAGATTTTCTTTGCCGTTTGCAGACAAGTTTTGCTGTTGAGTTGGGATGGTGCTTTGGCTTTAGCGCAGAGCGAGAGCAGCATCTTCTGCGGCTTCCATGATTTCGCGTTCGCCGGGGCCTTTGTCGTTGATGCCTACGAGGTGAAGCACACCGTGAACGAGCACGCGGTGGAGTTCGTCATCGTAGTTTTTTCCTAGCATTTCTGCATTGGTGCGCACGGTGTCGAGCGAGATGTAGAGGTCGCCGGCAAGGACTGCACCGGCACTGTAGTCGAAGGTGATGATGTCGGTGTAATAGTCGTGTTGGAGATACTGGCGATTGGTGGCGAGTATCTCTTCGTCGTTGCAAAAGATGTAGTTGATTTCTCCCAATCTTCGCTCGTGTTGGGCGGCTACGCGTCGCAACCAGGCTTCTTCTGTGCGAACATCTAGCGCAGGGATGGGAAGACTAAGACTGTTGAATGTGATCATTGCTTGGGAATTGGAGAGGCCAGAAGGACTAGATGCTCTAGAAACTCTAGAAGAACTAGCTCCTTTAGATTCTCTAGAAAAAACTAGCTCCCACTGAGTTCGCGTTGTTAAAACAAGGTGGGTTCAGGGGCTGCGGGACTGCCATATTCGGGAGTGCGTCCGAGGTGAGTGTAGGCTTGTTCGGTGACTTCGCGTCCGCGAGGGGTGCGGCGAATGAAACCTTCTTTGATGAGGAAGGGTTCGTAGACTTCTTCCACTGTGCCGGGATCTTCGCCAATGGCGGTGGCGATGGTGCTCACGCCCACAGGACCTCCCTTGAATTTGTCGATGATGGTGAGCAAAATCTTGTTGTCGATTTCGTCAAGACCATATTTGTCGATGTTGAGGGCTTCGAGAGCATAGCGCGCTATGGGCACATCGATGCTGCCGTTGCCTTTGACTTGGGCAAAATCGCGCACACGGCGCAAGAGGGCATTGGCAATACGGGGTGTTCCTCGCGAACGTCCTGCAATCTCAGCAGCGGCTTTGGGATCAATCATTACCCCCATGAGATGTGCGGAGCGTTGGATGATGTCTTTGAGCGTTGAAGCATCGTAGTATTCGAGATGGAGGTTGATGCCGAAGCGCGCTCGTAGGGGAGCGGTGAGCAAACCGCTGCGCGTGGTGGCGCCTACGAGGGTGAAGGGATTGAGGTCTATCTGTATGGAGCGCGCAGCGGGTCCTTTGTCGATCATAATGTCGATGCGATAGTCCTCCATGGCCGAATAGAGATATTCTTCGACTACGGGCGAAAGACGATGGATTTCGTCGATGAAAAGCACGTCGTTGGGCTCAAGCGAGGTGAGCAATCCTGCCAAATCTCCAGGTTTGTCGAGCACTGGACCTGAGGTGAGTTTGAAACCCACCTGGAGTTCGTTGGCGATGATGTTGGAAAGGGTGGTCTTACCCAATCCAGGAGGGCCGTGCAGGAGGGTGTGGTCGAGGGGCTCTCCGCGTCGGCGTGCGGCTTCCACAAAGATGCGCAAATTTTCAACCACTTTGCTTTGACCGGTGAAATCGTCAAAGGAAAGGGGGCGCAGGGCATTTTCAAAGTCGCGCTCGGTCACTGCCGGAGCTTGTTGTTCGGAACGAATGTCGAAGGTGTCTTCTGTCATACTGCAAAGGTAATGATTTTAGAGAAGAAACGGCAGAAACCACTCGAAACTGGGGGGAATTTAAACTTTGATGAAATGGGGAATCGTGGGGG
>CAJPLH010000080.1 GCA_905371275.1 Prevotellaceae bacterium | reverse complement strand
TTTCTAAACGGAAAATCCTGACGTTCCTATTATTTCAGTGCTATAAGCTAAACTGCTGAAGGAAGGGGTTGCGCTCAATCCATAAGATGAATCACTACTCCACTGCGCAGTTTGGGTTCAAACCAAGTGGCTTTGGGCGGCATGATGTTGCCGGTGTCGGCAATGCGCATCACTTGATTCATGGTCACGGCATAGAGGGCAAGGGCAGCCTTCATCTCTCCGCTGTCTACTCTACGTTGAAGTTCGGAAAGTCCGCGCAATCCTCCCACGAAGTCGACGCGCTTGGAACTACGCAAATCGGTGATGCCTAAGAGTTTATCTAGTATCAATCTGGAAGAGATGTCTACATCGAGTACGCCTATGGGGTCGGTGGCATCGAAAGTGCCGGGGCGTGCATCGAGAGAATACCACTGGTGGTTGAGATAGAGTGAGAATTGGTGCATTCGTTCGGGAGCATAAGGTTCGGCACCGCGAACTTTCACCTCAAAATCTTGTTCTAAAGCCGTCAAGAAGGCTTCATCGCTCATGCCGTTGAGATCGGCTACGACGCGATTGTAGTCTAAAATGGTGAGTTGATCGGCAGGGAAGCAGACTGCAAGATAGTAGTTGTATTCTTCGTCGCCTTGGTGATCGGGATTGGCTGCTGCGCGCTCTGTGCCAACGCGAGCTGCGGCTGCAGAACGATGGTGTCCGTCGGCAATGTAGAGGGCATCCATGGCTCCAAACTCGCGTGTGATGGTGGCGATGTCGTCGGAGTCGTCAATGACCCACAAGGTGTGGCGGAATCCATCAACATCTGCCACAAAGTCGATTTCGGGTTTCCCCTGCGCTATGCGGTCGATGAGACGCACCAAGATGGGATTGTGCTTGAAGGCTAAAAAGGCAGAACCGATGTGGGCATTAGTAGCAAAGAGATGCTGCATACGGTCGTCTTCCTTGTCGCGGCGAGTGAGTTCGTGCTTCTTGATGAGGCCCTTGTTGTAGTCGTCAACATGAGCGGTGAGTACGATGCCATATTGGGTGTGGCCGTTCATGGTTTGGGCATAGAGATAATAGCAAGACTTGGTGTCTTGTACCAACCAACCTTGTTCAATGAAATGGGCAAGTTGTCGCTGTGCTTCGGGATAGACACAAGCGTCGTGTTCGTCAGTGCCTTCTGGAAAATTGATTTCGGGACGAATGATGTGGTAGAGAGATTTTTCATTACCACAACATTCTTCACGCGCTTCTACAGAATTGAGCACATCGTAGGGACGACTGCTGACTTGGGCGGCGAGATGTGCGGGGGGACGAAGTCCACGGAAGGGTTTTACTCTGGGCATAATGGTAAGAATTTAAGGATCAAATGGGTTATGTTATGTTGTTGTTTTCTACTGTCGGAACAGTGGGCGAAAGATGTCCTCAGAGGAAGAAAAGGAGTGTGCAATTCTTCCTCTGGGACTGTTCTTCGAGGAGTTTTCTCTACCTCACGCTGTACTTGATGGTATTTTTTGAAATATAATCCCCTGTGCTCAACGGGGAAGAAGAGCACGCTATGAGGAGAACAGCGCGGTTAAGCGTTGACTTGGAAGGTTTTATCGCCAGTGGCAAAGAATCTTGCAATTTGACGCGATGCAGCGAGTCCGGCATTGGTGTTGGCTTCTGCCGTTTGTGCTCCCATCTTTTTGGGAGGTGCAAAATATCTGTCACCTAACAATGCTTGGAATTCTTCGTGACGCTTGGGCGGAATGTCGGTGATAAAACTCAAGTCGGTGCGCTCTTGCAACAAGGCAAGAACTTCGTCTTCATTGATGATTTCTTTGCGTGCGGTGTTGAGTAAGATGCCACCAGGTTTCATCAATTCCAACATTTCTCGATTGACAAAGCCTATGGTACGCGGAGTGGCTGGGGTGTGTAGGCTGACGATGTCGCAATTTTGCACCAAATCGTAAAGATTGTGCTCTGCATACACTCCATCGCTCTCGATGCGTTCCACACGATGGAAGAAATCATAGGCGTGAACATCCATACCGAAGCCTTTGGCGATGCGTGCCACTTCGCTGGCTACATTGCCATAAGCCAATAGTCCGATGCGTTTGCCTTTGAGTTCACTACCAATTTTTCCATTAAAACGATGTCGAACGTGAAAGAGCAAATAAGCAAAGACAAGTTCGGCAACGGCATTGGCATTTTGGCCAGGAGTGTTCATCACCACAACGTTGTGAGCTGTGGCAGCGGCTAAGTCGATGCTATCGACGCCTGCACCAGCACGAACGACGATTTGCAACTTTGTTGCTGCATCAAAAACTTCGGCATCAATGACATCGCTACGCACGATGAGGGCATCGGCAGTGGCCACGGCTTCGAGTAGTTGTTGCTTTTTGGTGTATCGTTCCAACAACTGAAGTTGATGACCAGAAGTTTCTATGATTTCACGAATCCCACTTACAGCAGCAGCCGCAAAAGGTTTTTCGGTGGCTATAAGAATGTTCATACGAGATGTTTTAAACGATTAATGTTCTTGTTCGAATTGTTGCATCGTGGCCACCAGGGCTTGGACGCCTTCGAGGGGCATAGCATTGTAGATGGATGCGCGGAATCCTCCCACTGAACGGTGGCCCTTGATGCCATGCATACCTCGATCTGCAGCAAACTTTAGGAACTCTGCTTCGAGTTCTTCCTTACCTTCTGCCATGACGAAGCAGACGTTCATATAACTTCTATCGGCTTTGTCAGTGACGGTACCACGGAAGAGGGGGTTGCGATCGATTTCTGCATAGAGAAGCTCGGCTCTTTCTTTGGCGCGACGCTCCATCTCAGCTACTCCACCCTGTTGTTTGATCCAGCGAAGGGTTTGTAAACAAGTGAAGATGGGCAAAACGGGCGGTGTGTTGAACATACTTCCGCTTGGAATGTGGTTGCGGTAGTCGATGATGGAGGGAATGGGGCGAGTGACTTTTCCCAAAATGTCTGTGCGCACGATGACGAAGGTGACGCCCGCCATGGAGAGATTCTTCTGTGCTCCTCCATAGATGAGGGCATATTTCGACACATCAATTTGACGAGAGAAGATGTCGCTCGACATATCTGCTACAACGGGAACTGGACTGTCGAGATCTTCGTGCAATTCTGTGCCGTAGATGGTGTTGTTGGTAGTGATGTGGAAATAGTCGGCTGTGGTGGGAATGGTATAGTCTTTGGGGATGTAGGTGTAGTTATCGGCTGCAGAAGATGCAACTTCCACCACGTCTCCAAAGAGTTTTGCTTCTTTGATTGCTTTTTTAGCCCATACTCCAGTGTTGAGATAGGCTGCTTGATGTTCAAGAAGATTGAAGGGGACGTAACAGAATTGTGTGGATGCTCCACCTCCAAGAAAAAGTACTTCGTATCCTTCGGGCACTTTCAAAAGTTCTTTCACGAGAGCTACAGCTTCGTCGAGGACGGCTTGGAAATTGCTTGTGCGGTGGCTGATTTCCATAATGGAAAGTCCCATTTGGTCAAATTCTAGACAAGCGGCTGCAGTGGCTTTGATGACTTCTTGGGGAAGGATAGAGGGGCCTGCACCAAAATTGTATTTTTTCATAATTGTATAGAATTGAAATGTTTGAGTTGTCTATGCTGTACTATAAACAGTGATGCGAAACAGAAGGTCTGACTAGCGACTCTAACAAGTCGTTTTTGCAAACTCTAGTTGTCACACCACGAAATTACGTATTTCAAACGAAACTCCCAAACGAAACACGAAAAAAACTCGAAAGTTCTTTGTCGCACGCTGTTGTGCAATATAAGAACTTCCGAGTTTGGGGGTAAAAATAGGAATTAAAACCTAAGTTCTAGTCCATCATTTTAAGGGTTTTAGTCTTTACAAGGACTAAACGACACCTTTATAAGGACTAAACAATGCCTTTACCGTGGCAATTCTTGAAAGGTTTTTCAGAACCGCAGGGACATGGGTCGTTACGACCTGGCAATTGTTGTCCTTGGAAGGGCTGCTGCAAGTTTTCAACTGGAGCTTCTGACACTTCTGTTGCTTCTGCTGCAGATGCACTGGTTTCTTCAGCGGCTTGTGCCTCTTCTTCATTGCTTTCGCCTACATGGTGTGTGACTACGGCTTCTTGCAATTCGGGGGGAACTTCTGCACCAGCAATGTGAGCGCGCATCAAAGTGGACACAGAGGAGTTGTTGATGTCGTTGACCATTTCATCGAAGAGTTTCACACTCTCGATTTTGAACACAACGAGCGGATCCTTTTGTTCGTAAGATACGTTGCGAACAGAGTGCTTGAGTTCATCGAGGAGACGGAGATTTTCTTTCCATGAGTCGTCGATGTTGTGGAGGAGAATGAGTTTTTCAAACTCGCGCACCACGCTCTTTGCTTCGCTTTCGTAAGCTTCCTTGAGATCTACGCGTACGTTGTAAATCAAACGACCATCGCTGATGGGAATCAGGATGTTGTCGTACATTTCAGCCTGGGTCTCGTAGACTTGCTTAATCACGGGGAAAGCTACTGAACGCAACAGCTCTGTCTTGCGATTGAAGGCACTGATGGCGGCTTCAAAGGCGCGTTCGTAGAGGTCGTCGCGCTTAGAACGATTGAGTTCGTCTTCTGTGAAGGGCACTTCCATGGCGAAGAGTTCGATGAAGCGGTCTTTGCAACCTTCGAAGTCGTTGTTTTGGATGGTGTCTACCACGCGATCCCAAATCATATTTGAGATGTCCATGCCAATGCGTTCTCCCATAAGAGCGTGACGGCGCTTTTCGTAGATAACGGTACGCTGTTTGTTCATCACGTCGTCATATTCAAGCAGATGTTTACGCGTTCCGAAGCTATTTTCTTCAACTTTCTTCTGTGCGCGTTCAATGCTTTTGCTGATCATGTTGGCTTCAATCATTTCACCATCCTTGAAACCAAGGCGATCCATGACGGCGGCGATGCGTTCTGAAGCGAAAAGACGCATGAGTTTGTCTTCGAGAGATACGTAGAACACAGAACTACCCACGTCTCCTTGACGTCCTGCACGACCGCGCAACTGACGGTCTACGCGACGGCTATCGTGACGCTCTGTGCCGATGATGGCAAGACCACCAGCAGCACGCACTTCATCAGAAAGTTTGATGTCGGTACCACGACCTGCCATATTGGTGGCGATGGTGACAGCACCAAGGAGGCGTTCTTCTTCGTGTTTGTTGCCGTTTTCATCGGTGATTACAACCTTTCCTGGTGTGCTTTGACCCGCGAGTGCCACGATGTCGGCTTCCTTTTGGTGGAGCTTAGCGTTGAGCACTTGGTGTGGGATGCGGCGAAGATTGAGCAAACGGCTGAGCAATTCGGAGATTTCCACAGAACTTGTACCTACAAGCACGGGACGTCCTGCATTGCGCATCTTTTCTACTTCTTCGATGACTGCATTATATTTTTCACGCTGTGTCTTGTAGACACGGTCGTTCATATCGTTGCGCTGAATGGGACGGTTAGTGGGGATTTCTACAACGTCGAGTTTATAGATGTTCCAGAATTCGCCTGCTTCCGTGATGGCAGTACCCGTCATACCAGCCAACTTGTGGTACATGCGGAAGTAGTTTTGGAGGGTGATGGTAGCGAATGTCTGAGTAGCGGCCTCCACACGCACGTGTTCCTTCGCTTCAACGGCTTGGTGCAAACCATCGCTCCAACGACGACCTTCCATTATACGACCTGTTGATTCGTCAACAATCTTCACTTGACCATCTTGAATCACATAGTCATCATTGAGGGTGAACATAGCATACGCCTTCAACAATTGTTGGAGGGTGTGCACACGGTCGCTCTTGATGGCATAGTCTGCCATGAGTTCATCTTTCTTGGCAACGCGCTCTTCATCAGGCAAGTTTTGTGATTCGAGAGCAGAAAGTTGCGAAGTAATATCGGGCAAAACGAAGAGTTCGTCATTTTGCACAGCTTCTGCCAACCACGCTGTACCCTTGTCTGTGAGATCGCAAGAGCGTTGCTTTTCGTCTACCACGAAATAAAGAGGTTCTACCGCTTCAGGCATACGACGGTTGTTGTTCTCCATATAGATTTCTTCCGTCTTCAACATTCCTGCTTTGACACCAGGTTCTGAAAGGAACTTGATGAGCGGACCGTTCTTAGGTAATGCCTTGTGTGAACGATAGAGCGCAAGATTACCCTTTTCGCGGTCTTCTTTATTGTCGCTCTTGAGCAAACGCTTTGCTTCTGTGAGATATTCTGTAGCCAATTTCTTTTGAACAGCCACCAAACGCTCTACGAGGGGTTGATATTCTTCGTACATTTGGTCATCTCCACGTTCCACAGGACCAGAGATGATGAGTGGTGTACGAGCATCGTCAATCAACACGGAGTCTACCTCGTCGACAATTGCGTAATAATGTTTGCGCTGCACGAGATCAGTGGGACTCATCGCCATATTGTCGCGGAGATAGTCGAAACCGAACTCATTGTTCGTACCGAAAGTGATGTCGCTGTTGTATGCACGACGACGCGCTTCACTGTTGGGTTGGTGTTTGTCGATGCAATCCACGCTCAAACCGTGGAATTGATAGAGAGGTCCCATCCATTCGGAGTCACGCTTCGCCAAATAGTCATTGACAGTCACCACGTGCACACCGCGTCCGGAGAGTGCGCGGAGGAAAACGGGGCAAGTTGCCACCAAAGTTTTACCTTCACCGGTAGCCATCTCTGCAATTTTACCTTGTGTGAGCACCACCCCACCGAAGAGTTGCACATCATAGTGCACCATTTCCCACTTAAGGTCGTTACCTCCAGCAAGCCAGTGGTTTTGGTAAATCGCTTTGGTACCATCTTCAGAGATTGTCACAAAGTCGCGAGTCATCGCCAATTCGCGGTCATAATCGTTAGCTGTAACTTCGATTGTTTCGTTCTGAGCGAAGCGGCGCGCAGTTTCTTTCACGATAGCAAAAGCCTCGGGAAGGGCTTCTTCGAGCGCAACATCCATGCGCTCAAGCACTTCTTTCTCGAGTTTATCGATTTTGTTGAAAAGGAGTTCGCGATCTTCGATGGGAGTTTCCTCGATTTTAGCACGGATTTCAGCGATTTGCGCATTGAGTTCGTCACCAGAACCTTGGATATTGCGTTTAAGCTCTTCTGTCTTTGCACGCAATTCGTCATTAGTGAGTGCTTCAATGGTAGGAGAAACAGCCTTAATCTTTTCCACCCACGGTTGAATTTCTTTCATATCGCGGGTTGCCTTGCTACCAAAAATCTTGGAAAGGAGTTTATTAAAGTCCATAATTGGAATATATTTCGTTGTAAGTATAGTTTGAAAATAGGGGAACCGTGGGATAAGACAAAACTTATCCGTCTAAATCGGCATTATAACAGCGGTGCACGCGTGCAAGCATTGGGAGCGCGGATGCGAAGTGCTTTTGACAGCGTGGGAGCAATGCAATCCACCGTCACAGGTGTAGTAATCAATTCCGGTTTCACCCCCGTTCCGTAAAGAATAATGGGGAAAGCCACATAAGCCTCGCGCATCATCTTCGACTCTTGCGTGTCGGCATTGACATATCGCCAACCAGGCATCACCTGAATCGTCACATCACCAGAGCGTTGTTGGTTAAATCCTCCGCGGATGCGCGAAATGCCCGGTGTCCAAGCACCTTGCATCAAACGATGCGCCGTGTAAACGTCTTTGACCCCAGCCAGTTGAATCAGGAAATCCTGCACTCGTGCTTGAAATTCCGACAGATTGATTTGTCGATTTTCCAGCAAACGATGATTAAAATAGATTTCCGTGCCGTAGGTGGCTTCTATATAATTGCCTTGTCCGTAAACCGCCACGAGATACATCCCCAGCAAACTCACGGTTCGGCGCATATCAAACGTCCCCGTAGGGATGCGATATTTCGAAAGATCTGTTGTTTCCTCTTCAGTGTACCCCGTTGAGGTCAGTGTAAAGAGCACTATTACCACTCCAGCTATAGCCTCAGCAGCACCAATGATTTCTGCCACCGCGCGCTCAAGTCGCGCATAAGT
>CAJPLH010000079.1 GCA_905371275.1 Prevotellaceae bacterium | reverse complement strand
TCTAATATGCTAGTCCACTGGAATCCCGATCAAATAGCCCTACAACTCGGCCCCATTGCTTTGCGATGGTATTCCCTGTTCTGGACTATTGGTCTTGCCGCAGCCTATTATATTGTGTTGCGACTCTATCGACAACAAAAACTTTCACAAGAGAAGTTCGACCCTCTCTTCTTCTATTGCTTCCTCGGCATCCTCCTGGGAGCAAGACTTGGACACTGTTTGCTCTATGAGCCACACTATTTCTTGCAACATCCCCTAGAGATATTCCTCCCTATGCGACAAGACGGCTTGGGAAACTGGCACTTCACCGGATTTGCTGGCTTAGCCTCACACGGAGGAACGGCAGGACTCATGATAGCCCTATGGCTCTATGTGCGCAAAACCAAAGTGCCACTCCTCAGAGTGCTCGACAACATCGCCATTGCCACACCCATCACAGCGTGTTGCATAAGATTGGGCAATCTCATGAACTCCGAAATCGTGGGTAAGAAGACTGACGGAACTTGGGGCTTCATCTTTGAAAAACTCGGAGAAGACTTCCCCCGACACCCGGGACAACTCTACGAAGCCATTGCCTATTTCATCTTCTTTCTTGTCACACTCTGGCTCTATCGCAAATGGCCTAACAAAGTGGGAACGGGCTACTTCTTCGGATTCTGCCTCACCAGCATATTCACCTTCCGACTCTTTGTGGAATACTTCAAAGAGGTGCAAGAACCCTGGGAACAACAGATGCAAGCCGTCATTCACCTCAACCAAGGACAATTGCTCTCCCTACCCTTTATGGCCATTGGACTCTATTGCCTACTCGGGGGAAAACTTCCTAAAGCTTGGAAAGGATAATCATTCAGATACATTATACATAACATCGCACTAACAACTCTCTACACAATATGAAAACATCACTCTACCTCTCTGCTGCAGGCCTTGCATTGGTGGCTTTCACCTCCTGCAACAGCAAGTTGGACGCGCTCTCTGCCGACAACTTCACCGTGACTCCTTCACCCCTTGAAACCGTGGGCAACGATGTGCCTACTACCATCAACGGACGTTTTCCACAAAAATATATGAAGAAAAAGGCGGTGGTCACCGTCATTCCCGAATTGCGCTACGCTGGCGGTAAGGCGGTGGGACAACCTGCCACTTTCCAAGGCGAGAAAGTTGTGGGCAACGACCAAACAGTAAGCTACAAAATGGGAGGTAACTATGTGATGAAGGCATCTTTCCCTTACAACCCTGTAATGGCTTCCAGCGAACTCTACCTCAACTTTGAGGCACGCGTGGGCAAAAAAGTGGTTACCATCCCTGCGGTGAAAGTGGCTGATGGTGTCATCGCTACCTCCCAACTCGTTTATCTCACCCTCGCTTCTGCCAACACGGCTACTGCGGCTGATGGTTTCCAACGCGAAATCTCACGCCAACAAAATGCACAAATCAAATACTTGATTAGCCAAGCCAAAGTGCGCACTAGCGAACTCAAGACTACCTCTGTCAAAGACTTCATCAAGGTGCTGCGCGACATCAAGGCCGACCAAAAAGGACTTGCGCTCGACAATGTGGAAGTGTCGGCTTATGCTTCACCCGATGGTACGCTCAAATTCAACACTGGACTCGCTGAAAATCGTAAAGGTTCGGCACAACAATATGTGAACGGACAACTCAAAAAGACGAAACTCAACACCAATGTTGATGCTAAATACACGGCTGAAGACTGGGATGGCTTCCAAGAACTCGTTGCTGCTAGCAACATTCAAGACAAAGAGGTGATTCTTCGAGTGCTCTCTATGTATAAAGACCCAGAAGAACGCGAACAACAAATCAAAAACCTCTCTGTGGCTTTCCGCGAATTGGCCAACGAGGTGCTTCCCGAACTCCGTCGCGCTCGCCTCACCGTGAACTATCGCGTGATAGGTCGCAGCGATGAAGAAATCCGCGCACAATATACTGCTGATGCTTCTAAATTGACCGTTGAAGAACTCCTCTACGCTGCCACACTCACCAACGATGCTGCTGAACGCAAGGCAATCTTCAACAAGGCCACCGAACTCTACCCTCAAGACAAACGCGCTTACAACGGTCTTGCACAACTGGCCTATGCTGCTGGCAACCTCTCTGACGCTGAAAATGCACTCACCCACGCTGAAGGTTTGCCCGAAGCTTATGCCAACAGTGCACTCATTGCGCTCAAACAAGGCAACGTCAATGGCGCAGAAGCTCTCCTCGGCAAAGCACTCACCGCTGGCAACTACAACGAGGTGCTCGGCAATCTTCAAATTGCACGCGGCAACTACGCTCAAGCTGAACAAAACCTCAAGGGCATCAACACCAACAGTGCTGCACTTGCGCAAATCCTCAACAAGGACTATGTGGCTGCTGCACAAACTCTCGCTGCTGTGAACAACGCAGACGCCATCACAGACTACCTCAAGGCTGTGCTTGCTGCACGCACCGGTCAAGTGGAAGAAGGCGCACAAGCTTTGCGTGCTGCTATTGCCAAAAATGCTAATCTTCGCGACCTCGCTAGCAAAGATCTCGCTCTCAAAACTGTCTTCGCTGCACTCAATCGCTAAGTTCAACGCAACTACAAAAAACACAGGAACGCAGCTCATTCTGCGTTCCTGTGGCTTTCTGTAACCCTCTCCACTGTCTCACCCTCTCCAGCCTTTCACACCCATTTGAAGATGAAATTCTCCTTACTCTCTCTCTGTTTGGCTTTGCTTGTCCTCACTAGTTGCGGACCCGACAAGAAAACGGCACGCATATCAGGCAAGATTGAAGGCCTTGACCAAGCCGCACTCCTCATCTACGCGGCCGATGCTGTGGAAGGCGACCAAGGTAGTCTCGACAGCATCTATGTCAACCGCGGAAGTTTCTCTTACGATCGACCCACCACACAACCCCTCCTCCTCACTTTAGTCTATCCCAACAACTCTTTCACCACGCTCATTGCCGAACCAGGCAAAGAGGTGAAACTTGCTGGCGACGCCAATCGTCTCAAGGAGATGCAAGTCACAGGCACAGACGACAACAAGCAATTCTCGGAATTTTGCTTTTCCGTGCTCAAACTCAACGAGAAAGATGCACAAATGCGCGCCGCCACTTACATTCGTTCTCACCCTCAATCTTTGACTTCCGTAGCCTTGTTCTATCACTATTTCGACAGAGTAGCCCAGCGCAACGAACAACCTACACTTGAACTCCTCAATCTCCTCCGCAAACAACAGCCCACCAACCAACAACTGACGGCCATTGACGCCAGACTGCGCCCTCAACTCCGCACAGCCATTGGAGCAAAGTTGCCACATTTCACGGCCACCACGCTCAACAAACAAGCCATCAACTCGGCAGACTTCAAAGGAAAGCCCACGCTACTCACCTTTTCTGCCAACTGGGACAGCAACAACTACTATCTTCGTCAGCAGTTGCGCAAACTCAAAGCCGCGCGTGGTGAACGTCTGCGCATCATCAACTTTTCGCTAGACGAATCTCTGGAGAAAGCGCAAGAACGTGCGAAGAACGATTCCCTCCAATCTGTGGTTTATCTCAAGCATATGCTCTCCAACCCTCTTGTCCAAACTTTGGGTCTGCGCTATCCTTCGGGCAACATTCTCATCAATGCCGATGGCCACATCATTGGTCGCGATTTCCCCATCGAAGAACTCGCCAACAAAGTCAACGATGCCTTGCACTAATTGAACTCCAATCGGTCATCACATCTCTCCTTTCACCCAACGGTGTGGTTCTAACATCTAAACGCTAACGTCTAATGTCAAAGCAGCAACATTACACAGGACTTTCTCCTCAAGAAGTAGAAGAAAGCCGCAACAAATACGGTGCCAACGTCTTAACTCCTCCCAAACGCACTCCACTTTGGAAACTCTTTATTGAAAAATTCAAAGATCCCATCATCATCATTCTCCTCTTGGCTGGTGCTTGCTCACTGGGAATTGCCGCATACGAGTTCTTTGCGCTCCACCACGAAGCCTCCACCTTCTTTGAACCCATTGGCATCTTTGTGGCTGTTTTCTTGGCCACTGGTCTCGCTTTCTATTTTGAACAACAAGCCGATAAAGAGTTTAAGATACTCAATCAAGTGAATGACGAAGAACCTGTGCGCGTGATTCGCGAAGGCAACACCACAGAAGTTCCCAAATCTGACATCGTGGTGGGCGACATTGTGATGTTGGGCACAGGAGAAGACATCCCTGCCGATGCAGAACTCCTTGAGTCCACACATCTAAGCGTGGATGAAAGCACACTCACGGGTGAACCTCTCTGTCGCAAAACCACCGTTGCTGAAGAATTCGACGAAGAAGCCACCTTCCCTTCTAACCACGTGCTACGCGGTACGAAGGTGATGGAAGGCCACGGCATTTGTCGTGTCACCGCTGTGGGCGATGCCACAGAAAACGGAAAAGTACTCGAAGCTGCACAGATTGACGACAGTGTGAAAACTCCCCTCAATGAGCAATTAGACCGACTGGGCAAACTCATCAGCAAAATCAGTTATGCCATTGCTCTCTTGATTCTTGTGGGGCGCACCATCCTCTATTTCACCCAACACTCAGGGGCTATCGATTGGCTTGATTTCACCACTAGCTTCCTCAGCACTTTCATGGTGGCCGTCACCGTAATTGTAGTAGCCGTTCCCGAAGGTCTTCCCATGGCAGTCACCTTGAGTTTGGCCTATTCTATGCGCCGTATGCTCAAGAGCAACAACCTTGTGCGCAAAATGCACGCTTGCGAAACGATGGGAGCAACCACTGTCATTTGCACTGACAAAACAGGTACGCTCACCCAAAACCAAATGAGGGTCAGCGAAACACAATTCTACGGACTTGCCACACAATCCTTAGACAACTCTGAGGAATGTAACTACATCCTCGAAGGGATGGCCGTAAACAGCACTGCATCACTCGACCTCTCTGGCGAAAAACCCAGTGTCCTAGGCAACCCCACCGAAGGAGCTATCCTCCTCTGGTTGCATAGCCAAGATAAAGACTATCGCGCGTTGCGTGGCAACACCGTCACCCTCGAAGAACTTCCCTTTGCCACTGAGCGCAAATATATGGCTACCATCGTGGAGTCAGGACTTTTTCCAGGGAAAAAAATACTCTATGTGAAAGGTGCACCAGAAATTGTTCACGGACTCTGTGCCACCACTTCGGGCAATGTAGATAAAGCCACACTCGACGCTCAACTCCTCGGCTATCAACGCAAAGCCATGCGCACACTTGGTTTTGCTTATCAAGTGCTCAACGAAGGAGATGCCGCCATCGCCGATCATAAGGTAGTAGCTGAACGACTTAATTTCCTCGGTATGGTAGCCATTTCCGACCCCGTGCGTGCCGATGTGCCACAAGCCGTGCAAGAATGTCTGTCGGCAGGCATTGATGTGAAAATTGTGACGGGCGACACTGCAGCTACCGCAGGAGAGATTGGCCGTCAAATTGGACTTTGGGGCGATCAACACTCCGAGCGCGCCATCATCACTGGCCCTGAATTTGAAGCCCTCACCGATGAAGAAGTGTACAACCGCGTCGATGAACTCAAAATTATTGCGCGTGCACGTCCTCTCGACAAGAAACGATTGGTCGAAACCCTCCAAAAACGTGGACACGTTGTAGCCGTTACAGGCGATGGAACCAACGATGCTCCTGCCCTCAAAACAGCCCAAGTGGGTTTATCTATGGGCGACGGTACCTCAGTGGCCAAAGAAGCCAGCGACATCACCATTGTCGACAACTCCTTCTCTTCCATTGGTCGTGCTGTGATGTGGGGACGTTCGCTTTATCAAAACATACAGCGATTCATTCTCTTCCAAATGACGGTGAATCTTGCTGCCTGCTGCACGGTGTTGGCAGGGGCTTTTATGGGAACAGATTCTCCACTCACCGTGACACAAATGCTTTGGGTAAACCTCATCATGGACACTTTCGCTGCTATGGCTTTGGCTTCTTTGCCTCCCTCTGAAGCGGTGATGAAAGACAGTCCACGCCACCGCGAAGCTTTCATCATTGATGCTAGCATGAAGCGCGGCATCATTGGCACAGGATTGTTGTTCTTCTTCATACTTACTGGATTGGTTTACGTCTTTGAACACGCCGACGTCACCTCTCTCTCCGACCTTTCTTCACTCACCCTCGGAGCAGCAGAGCACCTTTCTCGCACAGAAAAGAGCTACATCTTCACCATCTTTGTGATGCTCCAATTCTGGAATCTCTTCAACGCACGTGCCCACCTCACCGGACGTTCTGCATTCCACTTCAAAGGCTGTCAAGGATTCCTTGCCATTTTGGTAGTCATTCTCGTTGGCCAACTCTTCATCGTAAATCTTGGCGGACAAATGTTCAGTGTCACCCCCATCTCCGTGACCGATTGGCTCATCATCATTGCCAGCACTTCTCTAGTGCTTTGGTGCGGGGAAATCTATCGTATAGTGCGTCGCTAATCCTGATGCTTATCTAAGGACTTAATGATGCACAACAAACAAAAGGATTGTATGAAACGAAAATTGGTAGTCTTATCGGGAGCGGGCATCAGTGCAGAAAGTGGTTTTGCCACCTTTCGCGATAGTGGAGGACTGTGGGAAAACCACCCTGTGGAACGCGTGGCCACTCCCGAAGGATGGGCTGCTGACCCTGACTATGTCAATGCCTTCTACAATGGGTTAAGACAACAATTGGTCACAGCACAACCTAATCGTGGACACCAACTCCTGGCCGAACTAGAAGAAGAGTGGGACGTGACCATCATCACCCAAAATGTGGACGACCTTCACGAGCGTGCCGGAAGTTCCCATGTGGTGCACCTCCACGGAGAACTGATGAAGGTGACGTCTTCCCAACACCCCGACAATCCCGATTGCATCACCACGCTCTCGGCTCCGCATCTCAACGTCTTGCCTGGACAACGCGCTGCCGATGGCAGTTTGATGCGTCCCTACATCGTTTGGTTTGGCGAAGCCGTACCTATGATAGAACACGCTGCCGAACTTGTGGCGCAAGCCGATGTGTTTGTCATCGTAGGCACTTCCTTGGTGGTCTATCCTGCCGCAGGATTAGTGCACTATGCTCCGCAAAATTGTCCCATCTATCTCATCGATCCCAACGAAGTGAAGGTGCCATCATCCAAACGCATCACCTTCATTCAGCAAGGAGCCGCTGCTGGTATCGCACAACTTTGTGCGCTCCTCGCCAACTCTTGACGACATCTCCCACACAAAAACGTCGTATGACTCTTCTCTTGCTCCATTCTAGTTTAGCACGTCAATGAAAATTGTCACCACCCACGATGGGCGCAATTATCTTGTGCCTTTTCTTTTAGTCACCTCCCTCTTCTTCCTTTGGGGATTTGCCCATAGCATCCTCGATGTGCTCAATAAGTTTTTTCAAAACGAGTTGCACCTCACCAAAACACAATCGGCCTTCATCCAAGTGGTGGTCTATGGCGGTTATTTCCTGATGGCTCTTCCTGCGGGGGCTGTGATTCGTCGTTGGGGCTATCGTGCCGGAGTGCTCACAGGACTCTTCCTCTATGGCCTTGGAGCACTGCTCTTCATTCCGGGAGCCACAATTATGTCGTTCCCCTTCTTTCTCTTTTCCCTCTTCGTCATTGGTTGTGGACTGACCTTTCTCGAAACCTCTGCCAATCCCTACGTCACGGTGTTGGGAGATGCCAACTCTAGCGAACAGCGCATCAATTTCTCGCAATCGTTCAACGGGCTTGGCTGGATTCTCGGCCCCCTCGTGGGCGGATGGTGCTTGTTTGCCCAAGGCAACTCGCCCAACATTTCCTTGCCCTATGCCACCATTGGCGTTGTGGTGTTGCTCATTGGTCTGGTGTTTTGTTTCGTTCGACTTCCCGAAATCAAAGAAATGCCGGCCAACGACCATTCTCCCCTGCCAGACGAAGACGCACCCTCAGGTTCATCGCCTTCCACTTGGTCTGAAATTCGCTATCTGTCGCGCAAAAGCGCCTTTGTCTTTGGGTGGATAGCCCTCTTTCTCTATGTCGCAGCGCAGACCGGCATCAACAGTTTTTTCATCAACTACGCCACCGAGCACATCGCCATCACAGACAGCAC
>CAJPLH010000078.1 GCA_905371275.1 Prevotellaceae bacterium | reverse complement strand
GCGTTTGAAAATCGCAAGTTTCAGATGTTTTTGTAAGGATTTCACTCGTTCCAGAGAAACAACACGTCGTTTGTAATAAAACAACACGTTGGTCGTGCGATTTCGTGGGACATTTTTCGGATTATGTCCCACGGAATTTATTTTTCTTCCCACGCGATTTTGAAAACGTCCGACGGAATTTTATTTTCATCCGAGAAAATCGGGGAAAAGTCGGAGGAAATCAAGAAAATCTCGGAAAATGTCGAGAAAAGTTTGAGAATACATCCCAATTTTATCGGAGGAATGATTTTGAACTCTCGAAGAAAACATTTGTTTTTTCCTAGTTTGTTCCAAATTCTGACCAAAATCCAGTCTGCATTTTAACACAAAAACTCGCGTTTTTAGTTAAACTTTATTTCCAAGACAAGGGATTTAGGAACATCCTGCCGAAGGTTGAAACTAGGGATATAAGCGCGCTTTGCAGTTTGTCGAGAGAAGAATGACGCTAAACACACTACGGACTTTTTGACACGCGTAGTTGAAAGACTACTCCAAAGACTAAAACAAACAATCCGCAACACCTTCGACAGGTATTGCGGATTGAGGAATTATACTGCGCTACTTCTAAAGAGATGCTCAGTTGTTAAAGAGATTCTGAACTTCTAAGGAGATACGACACTTCTAAAGAGTTGCTGAACTTCTAAGAGATACTTCACTTCTAAGAGATGCAGAACTACTTGGAAAGAGCAGTGAAAGGAATAAGCGCAACGAGATTAGAATTCTTGCCAACTCTTGATTTCGAGGTCTTCCACACGAGTAGTGGTGAAGGCATAGATGAAGGCAGAAGCCAATCGAGCGTTGGTGAGAAGCGGAATGTTGTGATCGATGGCAGCACGGCGAATCTTATAGCCGTTGGTCAATTCTCCGGTAGAGAAGTTCTTGTGGATGTTGACCACCATTTCTATCTTTTTCTCACGAAGCAAGTCTAGAGCACGAGGTAATTTCGCTTCTGGACTTCCTTCTGATAGAGCTTCGACTTCGCTAGGCCAAAGCACTCGCACACTGGGGATGCCGTTCTCAGAGAGATAGCGCGATGTGCCTTCGGTGGCATAAATGCAATAGCCGTGGTTGGCCAAACGCTGAGCCGCATCGAGCATATCGGCTTTGTTCTTACCACTACCCGTGGAGAGGAGTACATTCTTCTTGGGAATGCGAAGACCAACAGACAACAAACTCTTGAGCAATGCTGAATTGGCATTTTCTCCCAAGCATCCCACTTCACCCGTAGAAGCCATGTCTACGCCCAAGACTGGGTCGGCTTTTTGCAAGCGATTGAAGGAGAATTGTGAGGCTTTGACACCCACATAGTCCAAATCGAAGAGAGATTTTGAGGGTTTCTCAACAGGAAGCCCCAACATCACACGCGTAGCGAGTTCGATGAGATTGATTTTGAGAACCTTGCTGACGAAGGGGAAAGAACGTGACGCACGGAGGTTGCACTCAATGACTTTGATGTCGTTTTCTCTCGCAAGGAACTGAATGTTGAAAGGTCCAGAGATGTTAAGTTCGCGTGCAATTTGCTTGGAAATCTTCTTGATGCGACGCGCTGTCTCAACATACAATTTTTGCGGAGGGAACTGAATGGTAGCGTCACCAGAGTGAACACCAGCAAACTCCACGTGTTCGGAAATGGCATAAGCAATGATTTCGCCATTTTTGGCTACAGCATCCATTTCCACTTCCTTAGCGTGTTGCAAGAACTGCGAAACAACAACTGGATGCTTCTTGCTCACGTTAGCTGCCATGGTGAGGAAGCGTTCCAAATCTTCTTGGTTGTGGCAAACATTCATTGCAGCCCCTGAAAGCACGTAACTAGGACGCACCAAAACAGGGAAGCCCACTTCTTTGATGAAGGCATTGATGTCGTCCATCGAAGTGAGCGCGCTCCAAGCAGGTTGGTCTACTCCAATTCTATTGAGCATAGCAGAGAACTTTTCGCGGTCTTCTGCATTGTCAATGTCTTTGGCTTGGGTGCCAAGGATGGGAACACGCTGTTCGTCAAGACGGAGAGCCAAGTTATTAGGAATTTGACCACCGGTGCTAACGACAACTCCGTAAGGAGCTTCGAGGTCGAGAATGTCGAGCACGCGTTCAAAGGTCAATTCGTCAAAGTAAAGACGGTCGCACATATCATAATCCGTAGACACTGTCTCAGGATTGTAGTTGATCATCACAGAGCGATAGCCTTCCTTGCGAATCGTATTGAGTGCCTGTACGCCACACCAGTCAAATTCAACAGAAGAACCAATGCGATACGCACCAGAGCCGAGCACAACAACAGAGCGTTTGTCGTTTTCGAATCGGATGTCGTGTGCCACCCCACTATAGGTGAGATAGAGATAATTGGTTTGCGCGGGATATTCTGCAGCAAGTGTGTCAATTTGTTTCACGAAGGGCACGATGCCAGCACGTTTGCGATGTTCTCTCACCAGGAGAGTGGCACGTTCAATGTCCATGTCTTGCTCCATACCCAGCGCACGAGCAACCTGGAAGTCAGTGAAACCTTGACGTTTGGCCTTAGCCAACAATGAAGTGTCGAGCGTGTTGATGTTGCCGCAAGCGTGCAACGCTAGACTGGTTTCATAGATGTTGTAGAGCTTTTTGAGGAACCACAAATCAATCTTCGTGAGTTGATGGATTTGTTCAATGGTGTAACCTTGTTGGAAAGCTTTTTCGATGACGAAAATACGTTTATCGGTTGGCGCTTTCAAGGCAGCTTCCACGTCGTCCAATTCCAAAGCGCGGTTTTCCACAAAGCCGTGCATACCTTGACCAATCATACGCAAACCTTTCTGAATGACTTCTTCAAAGGTGCGACCGATGGCCATCACTTCACCCACGGATTTCATAGAGCTACCCAATTCACGGTCTACACCGCGGAATTTTCCTAAATCCCAACGAGGGATTTTGCAGACCACATAGTCAAGCGCAGGTTCAAAGAAGGCCGAGGTGGTTTTGGTCACAGAGTTTTTGAGGTCAAACAAGCCATAACCCAGTCCCAACTTGGCAGCTACAAAAGCAAGTGGATAGCCGGTAGCTTTTGAAGCAAGAGCAGAACTGCGGCTAAGTCGTGCATTGACTTCGATGACGCGGTAGTCTTCACTTTCGGGGTCGAAAGCATATTGCACGTTACACTCACCGACAATGCCCACGTGGCGCACGATGCGGATAGATAGTTCACGCAGTTTGTGGTACTCGCTGTTGGTGAGCGTTTGAGAAGGCGCAATGACGATGGATTCTCCTGTGTGGATGCCCAGAGGGTCGAAGTTTTCCATGTTGCAGACCGTGATACAGTTGTCGAAACGGTCGCGGACAACTTCATATTCTACTTCTTTCCAACCTTTGAGACTCTTTTCCACGAGCACTTGGGGAGAGAAAGAGAAAGCCTTTTCGGCAAGTTTATTGAGTTCTTCTTCGTTGTCGCAGAAACCAGAACCCAGTCCACCGAGGGCATAAGCCGCACGAATGATGACAGGATATCCCAAAGTCTTTGCAGCGCGTCGTGCATCTTCAATGTTGTTTACGGCTTCACTCTTGATGGTTTTTACATCAATCTCATCGAGTTTCTTGACAAAGAGTTCGCGGTCTTCAGTGTCCATGATGGACTGCACGGGAGTGCCAAGCACTTGGAGATTGTATTTTTCCAACACACCACTTTGGTAGAGCTCAACACCGCAGTTGAGTGCTGTTTGTCCACCAAATGCAAGCATAATACCTTGTGGACGTTCCTTCTCAATCACTCTCTCGATGAAATAGGGAGTGACAGGAAGGAAGTAAATTTGGTCGGCCACGCCTTCAGATGTCTGGACAGTGGCGATATTTGGGTTGATGAGAACAGTCTCGATGCCTTCTTCTTTGAGGGCTTTCAGAGCTTGGCTACCAGAATAGTCGAACTCTCCGGCCTCACCAATCTTGAGTGCGCCAGAACCGAGGAGGAGAACTTTCTTAATGCTAGGATCAATCATGATGGGATTATTTGAGAAGGTTTACGAAATCTTCGAAAAGGAATTCTGTATCGACAGGACCGCTGCATGCTTCGGGGTGAAATTGCGCAGAAAACCAAGGATGAACAGTGTGTCGCACACCTTCGTTGGAACCGTCGTTCATATTTACGAAATAAGGTTCCCAGCCTTCAGACAACGTATCGGTTTTGACTGCATAACCGTGGTTTTGCGAGGTGATGAAGCAACGATTTGTTCCCACCATGCGCACGGGTTGATTGTGCGAACGATTGCCGTATTTCAACTTATAAATAGTGGCACCTGCTGCTTTGGAAAGCAATTGGTTGCCCATGCAAATGCCCATGCAAGGACGCACTTGTGGGTTTTCGAGGAAAGCGCGAATGTGTCCAACGGTTACGGCACAAGTGTCGGGGTCACCAGGACCATTGGCGAGGAAAAGACCATCGAATTCTAGTTGATTGAAGTCATAATCCCAGGGCACACGAATAACTTCTACACCACGATTGATGAGGTTGCGAATGATGTTGTGCTTTACGCCGCAGTCTACTAAGACAACCTTCGGTGCATTTTTCTCACCATTGGTAGGAGCATAGCGAATCACCTCCTTGCAGCTCACCTTGGCAACAAAGTTTACTCCCTCATATTCTGCTTCAGGAACTTCATTGGGCATATCATCGAAGAGAATTTTGCCCATCATCACTCCGTGTTCGCGGAGCACCTTGGTGAGTTCGCGTGTGTCGATGCCCGTGATGCCAGGCACTTTCTCACGCTTCAGCCATTCTGCAAGGCTTTCTTGTGCATTCCAGTGAGAGAAATTTTCACTGTAATCACTCACGATGATGGCACTCGCGTGGATTTTTTCGCTTTCCATAAAAGTGGCAAGTCCGTTTTCCTCGAAGGTGAAAGGAGGAACACCATAGTTGCCGACCAAAGGATAGGTGAGCACCATAAGCTGTCCAGCATAAGAAGGGTCGGTAAGACTTTCGGGATAACCCATCATAGCCGTGTTGAAGACAACTTCTCCAGCAACGGGAGCTTCATAGCCGAAACTTTCACCGTGAAATTGGGTGCCATCGCTGAGCAAAAGAGTTACTTTTCGCATTGTTGATGTAAGTAGAAAGATGAATTAGGAGTTACGTATGTCCTTTTTGCAAGGACTCCTATTTATATAATGTGCAATTTGTGTTGTACCTGGAAGGCTCTTAAGAACTAAAGCAATTTGTCTTGATGCGATTCCATATAACGGATGAAGGCTGCATTGACGCATTTGTTACCTCCAGGTGTCGGATAGTAGCCACTGAAATACCAGTCACCAGGACTGTTGGGACACGCTTTGTGCAAATCTTCGATGCTAAGATAGACCATATGGATCTCAGTGTTCACGCCTGCGGGGCGCAGAAGTTCAATCATTTTCTCATTGATTTCTGCTTCAGAGAAAGGCGCATAGAGTTCGCGAACATAATTGACCACTTCTTCTTTGGGAAAATCTTCTTGCGCTTTGCAGCGACGATAGATGTCAGTGAGCAAACTCATTGTTCCGCGCTCTTCGTGCAACGCTATGGCAGCACGGAAAGCAATGAATTCGTTCATATTAGCCATATCGATGCCATAATAGTCTGGGTAGCGCACTTGTGGAGAACTGCTGACAATCACGATGCGTTTGGGGTGCAAACGATCGAGAATGCGCAAAATGCTTTCACGCAAAGTGGTGCCGCGCACAATGCTATCATCGATAACTACAAGATTATCCACCTCTGGCTTGACACTTCCGTAGGTGATGTCGTAAACGTGCGCTGCAAGATCGTTGCGAGAATTGCCTTCAGCGATAAAAGTACGCATTTTGATGTCTTTCCAAGCCACTTTTTCTGCGCGAATGTGGCGCGAGAGCACCGTGGCTATGCGATTCTCCAACGCAGTTTTACTAGCTTCTGAATTATAGGCTGGATCTTTGAGCAACGCTGTAATTTCTTGCGTCTTTTGCTGATTGAGATATTCTTCAAAACCTTGACAAAGACCATAGTAAGCTGCTTCTGCTGTATTGGGAATATAAGAGAAAACAGTGTCGTCTACTTCATAGTTGATGGCTTTCAAGATGGAAGGCACCAAACGGCGTCCCATCGCTTTGCGTTCTTGGTAGATGTCTAAGTCAGAACCACGACTGAAATACACACGCTCAAAAGAACAAGCTGCTAGTTTCTGCGCAGGAAGTATTTGTTCGATGCGCATTTCGCCTTCACGATTGGTCATTATGGCCTGTCCAGGCTGTAGTTCCACCACGTCTTCAGCTTCTATGCCAAAAGTGGTTTGCAACACCGGACGCTCACTTGCCAAAGCAAAGACTTCATCACTCTTATAGTAGAAAGCAGGACGAATGCCCCAAGGATCGCGAAGCACAAAAGTTTCGCCACTTCCTGTGATGCCACACACCACATAACCACCATCCCAAACGGGAGCAGACTCTCGAAGAATGTTAGCCACATCGATATGGCGCTCAATGTATTCCGTGATTTCGAGATCGGCCAATCCTTGTGCTTCTGCCGCTGCAAAGTTTCGTTCTGCCTCGCGGTCAAGACGATGCCCGAGTTGCTCTAACAAGAGATACGTGTCGCTCAACATTCGTGGATGTTGTCCTTTTACTGCAATATGCTGAAAAATCTCGGGCACATTGGTCATATTGAAATTGGCGCACAAACAAAGGTTTTTGGCGCGCCAATTGTTTCTCCGTAAAAAGGGATGGACATACGAAAGGCCACTCTTGCCGGTTGTAGAATACCGGAGGTGGCCCATATAAATTTCCCCCGCAAAGGGGATATTCTTGCCAGCGAAATCGACATCGGCAAGTTGTTCTTGAGAAAAAGCAGAGAATTTGGAATGAACAGCAGAGAAAATCTGTTGGATTGCAGTGTTGCCTTGCGCTCGTTCACGAAACATAAATTCTTCTCCAGGTTGCGCTTGGAGCTTTAACGCAGCAAGTCCCGCGGCTTCCTGACCTCGGTTATGTTGTTTCTCCATCATAAGATAGAGTTTATTGAGACCGTACATCCAAGTTCCGTACTTCTCTTTATAATAGCTGAGGGGCTGGAGCAATCTAACCATTGCCACACCACATTCGTGCTTGATTTGTTCCATCAGAATTGCTGTGTTCAGTTTCTTTGTTGGCAAAGTTACTACTTTATTTTGAGTTATCGCAGAAAGTGCTTGCTCGTTTCTCGCTTTCTCTCTGTTTTTTTGCATCTTATTTACTATTTTGTCACCTTGGAATACCAAGAAGTCGAGAATAGTCCAACAAAAAGAGTGCTTTCTATTAAAGATTTTCACCTTTGCATAGAAAGCACTCTGCAATAAATAAGTAGCGTAGTTTATCTAATAGAGATTTGTCTGAAACAAACGACTAAAAGAAAGATAGTCCCACAGTGAGCGTTTGGAAGTCGGGACCATACCCTTTTTCAAACATAGATTGCGGAGTATAGCGCACAAAGATACCAAACCAATCTTTTTTGATTTCTCCATAGAAAGACACTGTGGCAGGAGAGAAATGTATGCCTTTTTTATAAGCATATTGTTGCTCTGTTCCTTTGGTATCCAGATAAGTATTGTAAATGCGCGGACGAACATTGAGATTTAACACAGGACCTACTGTTACACTCATTCCGTCCATTTGACGCGTATAGAGTAAGGGGAAAGAATGTCTGTTAAGGCGAAAGACCGAACGAATCGGGTTTTGCCCATCTGCGAAACGACCAACAGAAGTGACACCATTATCAAGATGGAGAGCCATACCCCCATCCAAGGCCACTTTCGTCCAACCATAGCTCCAACCCAAAGAAAAGCGTTGACGACGGTTGCGAATGATAGAAAAGCGCATCAGCGAAAGCTCTATATCAATGTTACGTCCCCAAACATCGGAACTGATGCCTTGCGGTGCATTTTGGACGAGATTAAATCCCAATAGCAAAGACCCAGCAGTGACTTCATAAGCCCCTTTCTTTCCCTTCGTTTTGTGTTTGAAAGTGAGCGGAGCTTCAGGAAATTTCCAACGGCTTGCAGCAGCATCGACAAGTTCTGTGCCTTGTGTCGGAACGGTATAGACATACTTTGCTGTTTTATTATTGTAAGCTCCAAACACTTGGAGTTTTACGGCGCTGTC
>CAJPLH010000077.1 GCA_905371275.1 Prevotellaceae bacterium | reverse complement strand
GGATAGAGGTAGCAACTGATGGGTTTTGCCCAGTCTATTCTGCCTTCTCTGTGTGCGCGGTCGGTGGCGCAGAGACAGATACCGTTTTTGTCGTAGCAGGTGAAACAGCAGTCTTTGCCATTGACGATGCTTGTGACTAGATCTCCGTCTTCGTCGCGATAGGCTACTCCTTGTTTGTTGAGCACTTTTCGGGCTTTTGGATCGAGTTCCATCCACACGGCAGGTAAGACGCGCTCTAGCTCTTTGACTTCTGCTGGTGTGATGGGAGCTCCGGCTTCTCCTTCGATGCAACAGGCTCCGCCGCAGGCTTCGAGGTCGCAGCAGAAATGTTCGGTGAGAATGTCGGGCGAGAGTAAAACATCGCCAACTTGGAGAATGGGGAGCATAAATTGTGGGTCTAGTCTATGTGTGAAATAAGCACGCGCAATAAGGATGTATATGTAACGTGCGAAGTATGCGCTTTTAAGGAAGAAAAGTGCTGCGCTTGGGGATGGAGTTGAATGTGAAGTTCGGTTTGCGCCTCAGCGTTTACCACTGGATGGGACTGTGTCCGTGCTGGGTGAGATAAGCATTGGTCTGTGAAAAATGATGCAATCCGAAGAAGGCTCCTCCGTGGTTTAATGCCATGGGGGAGGGATGCGCAGCAGTGAGTACAAGGTGGCGCTGCGTGTCGATGTTCTTGGCTTTTTCTTGCGCTTTGCGTCCCCACAAGAGGAAAACTACGTTATTGCGCTCGCGGTTTACGCGGTCGATGACTGCATCGGTGAATTGTTCCCAACCTTTTCCGAAGTGCGAACCGGGTTTTCCTTCTCTCACGGTGAGGGTGCTGTTGAGCAACAAGACGCCTTGCTTAGCCCAGTGGCGCAAACTTCCGTCGGTGGCGAGGGGTTGTTGCAAATCATCGGCAATCTCTTTGAAAATGTTGCGCAGCGATGGGGGGATTCTCACTCCTGAAGCTACGGAGAAACAGAGTCCTTCGGCTTGTCCGGCTCCGTGGTAAGGATCTTGTCCGATGATGACTACTTTGACTTGTGAAAATGGACAGAGATCGAAGGCTGCAAATATCTGTTTTCCGGGAGGATAACAGACATTTTCAGCATATTCTTGGCGCACAAATTTGACCAATTGTTCAAAATAGGGTGCAGAGAATTCATCGGCTAAGATGTTGCGCCAAGAAGGTTCGATGTTGATCATTTCAAGACATTGTAGATTTGACATTGGTGAGGACGTTTCCCTTGATGGTGAGCGTATTAGTGTTTATTTTCCCGAAATAAGCATTCTAGCAAGGGAAATCATCGGAAAGAACGGACTCGTGTATGGTGCTATTCGAGATAGGTGTAGCCGTATAAACCAGCACGATAGGTGGAAATGAATTCTTTTCCTTCTTCGACGGTAATCTTTCCTTCGTTTACGGCACGACTCACCCAAGATTCAAGACGGCGCACCAAACGCTTGGGATCATATTGCACATATTCCAACACGTCTGCAACGGTTTCTCCATCAATGGTTTTGTCGATGGTGTAGCCGTCTGCGTCGACAGATATGTGCACTGCGTTGGTGTCTCCGAAGAGGTTGTGCATATTTCCCAAAATCTCTTGATATGCGCCTACGAGGAAAACTCCGATATAGTATTTTTCTCCTTGTTTGAAACGGTGGAGTGGAATGTAGTTGGTCTGCTGATTGTAGTTGACGTAAGTGGAGATTTTCCCATCGCTATCGCAAGAAATGTCTTGCAAAGATGCGCTCACTGTGGGACGCTCTTCGAGTCGATGAATCGGCATGATGGGGAAGAGCTGGTCGAGTGCCCAGTGGTCGGGAAGAGATTGGAAGAGTGAGAAGTTGCAGAAGTATTTTTCAGACATCATTTTGTCCAACTTGCGCAATTCGTCGGGAGCGTGCTTTTGATGGTGCACCAATTCTGCGACTTCCGAACAGATGCTCCAATATAGGCTTTCGATTTGTGCACGTGTGCGGAGATCCAAGAGTCCGTGACGGAACAATCCGAGTGCTTCTTCGCGAATGTCTTCGGCATCGTGCCAGTCTTCGAGCATGGAACGCGTGGAGAGTTTATCCCAAATCTCGGTGAGATCGTGCACCAACTTGTGGTCATGCTCTGAGGGATGAAAATCCTCTGCCATGTGGGGAACTTCTGTGGTTTCGAGCACTTCTAAAATCAACACTGAGTGGTGAGCGGTCAGAGAACGTCCACCTTCGGTGATGATGTTGGGATGTGGCACCTCGTTTTCGTTGGCAGCTTCGCGAAGGATGTAGACAATGTCATTGACATATTCCTGCACGGAATAATTCACTGAACTCTCTGAGTTGGAAGAACGTGTGCCATCATAGTCCACTCCGAGGCCTCCTCCACAGTCTACGAATTCGATGTTGAATCCCATCTTGCGGAGTTGCACGTAGTATTGTGCCATTTCGCGGAGCGCAGTACTGATGAGACGGATTTTGGGAATCTGACTCCCGATGTGGAAGTGAATGAGTTGCAAACAATCTTTCAAACCTTTTTCTTCCAGACGCGTCAAAGCTGTGAGCAATTCGGCACTATTCAAGCCAAATTTTGAAGCATCTCCTCCAGAACTTTCCCATTTTCCAGTAGAACGACTGGCAAGTTTGATGCGAATTCCCAGATTAGGACGCACTCCCATGCGCTCTGCCACTTGTGCAATGATTTCCAACTCGTGAAGTTTTTCAATTACCAAGAAGACGCGCTTTCCCATCTTTTGCGCCAACAAAGCCAACTCAATGAAGTTTTGGTCTTTGTGTCCGTTGCAAACAATCACCGAATCGGAGTCCATGTTGGTGGCAAGCACAGCATGAAGTTCTGGTTTAGAACCACATTCCAACCCGAGGTTGTATTTCTTTCCGTGGGAGATAATCTCTTCTACCACCGGACGCATTTGGTTCACTTTGATGGGATAGACGATGAAATGCTCACCTTTATAGTCATATTCCTTCTCAGCTTGTTCAAAACAAGCCGCAGTTTTCTCAATGCGATTGTCCAAAATGTCGGGAAAACGCAAGAGTACGGGAGCTGTGATGTCACGTTGTGTGAGATCACTCACGATGTCGCACAAATCAACCTCTACATTATCTTTGCGCGGACGCACAAAGGCGTGACCTTTTTCGTTAATGCCGAAATAGTTCACACCCCATCCTTTGATGTTGTAGAGTTCTTCTGAGTCTTCAATACGCCATTTTCTCATCGTCTGTCAGTTATGTTATCTGGGAAAAGTGGATTCTTATTTATATATTATATTTGTATAGTTCAAAACACATCGGTGGGAGTATCCATCAGAATGTTATATACCCATGCGTCGTGAAGAACACCTGCTGCGCTTACCTAATTGGTCGTTTCGAGTTTATCGAGAATCATATTCACCACATCTGTGATTTTTTCGAACGAGTCGAGAATATCAACATTCACAATGTGGTGCGCCTTCTCGTAGTAAGGTGCTCTCTCTTCGAGTTGTTGTCGCACAAACTGGTCTGTTTCTTCTGCCGACAAGCCTTGCAGAAGTGGTCGCGTGCCTTTGCTCACCTTCAGATGCGCCAAAATCGTTTCGGGAGAAGCCTGAAGGTAAATCGTTTCTGCCACTTCGTTCATGTAGCCCATGTTGTCGAAGCGCGTGGGAGTGCCACCACCACAAGAAAGTACGGTGTTTTCAAACTCCGCAGCTTCGTGGAGCATTCGACGTTCCAAATCGCGGAAACGCTCTTCGCCTTCTTCAGCAAAAATCTTTGGAATCTTCTTGTGAAATCGCTCCTCGATGTACCAATCTAAATCGTAGAATCCGCAATTCAATCGTTTAGCGAGTTGGCGACCTACGGTGGTTTTACCCACGCACATATACCCTACTAGCACGATACACTTCATACGCAGATACTTTTAGGGGCATTCCACCCGATTATTCTTTTGTTGTTGCTTTGGTGCGACTCGTTGTAGTCTTCTTCGCAGGCGATTTCGCAGTTTTCTTCGCAGTTGTTTCTGCTGCCGAAGCTGACTTTGTAGTTTTTGCGGAAGATTTAGTCGTCTTTGAGGAAGTCTTTGAGGAAGATTTCGTGGAAGTCTTTGTTGAAGTCTTTGCGGAAGTTTTCGTAGATTTCTTAGAAGATTTCTTGCTATCCGCTTCCACAAACTTCATACACTCATCCAGCGTAAGCGAAGCCGCATCAGTATGACGCTCTTTGGGAATGCGATAGTTGCCACCTTTATATTTGATGTAAGGACCATAACGTCCGTTGAGCACCTCCAATTCAGGTTCTTCTTCAAAGCTGCGCAAATGACTATTAGCCACAACAGCACGCTTCGCCTCGATGATTTCTATCGCACGTTCCAGCGTCAGAGCCATAGGATCCTCATCTTTAGGAATCGAAGTGTACGTCTTTGCGTGCAACACATAAGGTCCGAAACGTCCTACGCCAATAGTCACCGTTGTACCTTCATATTCTCCCACAGTGCGTGGAAGTTTGAACAACTCGAGCGCTTCTTCGAGCGTAATTGTCGTGATGCTTTGTCCCTTTTTCAGACTTGCAAATTTGGGTGTTTCATCATCACCTTCGCCACCACCAATTTGTACCATCGGTCCATAGCGACCAATCTTCACACTCACCACACGACCACTTTCAGGTTCATTGCCGAGATGTCTTTCACCCACACGTGTTTCCGTGCGTTCTTCCATCACGCGATCCACCTGAGGATTGAACGTATCACAGAAAGAACGGATGATATTCGTCCATTCCTCCTCACCTTCTGCCACGCGGTCGAAATCGTGTTCCACCTTTGCGGTGAAATTATAGTCCATAAAACCGGAGAAGTGATCCAACAAGAAGTCGTTCACTACAATACCGATGTCAGTAGGCACAAGTTTACCACGATTGCTGCCGAAGTTTTCGGTGCGTGTTTCAGAAGTAATGCTGTCGTCCTCCAAAGTCGCCATCACAAACTCACGCGCCTGTCCTTCGCTCTCGCCTTTTGCCACATATTCGCGCTTTTGGATAGTAGAAATCGTTGGCGCATACGTTGAAGGGCGTCCGATGCCGAGTTCTTCCAACTTGTGCACCAGCGAGGCTTCGCTGTATCGCGCAGGTGCCTGAGTAAAGCGTTCCTGCGCAGTAATCGTTTGTCGCTGCAACACCTGTCCTTCAGTCATAGGAGGAAGCAAACCGCTTTCTTCCGCATCACCGTCGTTTTCTTCCACACTTTCGCGATAAAGGCGCAAGAAACCATCAAATTTCACCACTTCGCCGGTTGCAACAAAGTGATGCTCCGAACCGCTCACGCTGATTACCGCAGTTGTTTTCTCCAACTGCGCATCCGCCATCTGACTCGCAAGCGTGCGCTTCCAAATCAAGTTATAGAGTTTACGTTCTTGCGGAGTTCCTTTGATGTCCTCTCTCGACATATCCGTAGGACGAATCGCTTCGTGCGCTTCTTGAGCTCCTTTCGACTTGGTGTGATAATTGCGACGCTTATGATAGTTCGCTCCCATGCGCTCTGCAATCACGGGTTCAGCCGTGTCAAGGCAGAGTGTAGAAAGATTCATCGAGTCGGTACGCATATAGGTAATCAATCCCGACTCGTAGAGCGTTTGCGCAAGACGCATGGTGGAAGCCACGGAAAATCCAAACTTTCGAGCCGCCTCTTGTTGCAACGTTGATGTCGTAAACGGGGGAGCCGGTGTGCGTTTGGTGGGTTTCGTGGTCAAACTGTCAATGCGGAATTCTGCCGTTTTGCAGTTTTCCAAGAAAGCATTCACCTCATCAAGCGTAGCAAAACGATGGTTCAATTCAGCTTTCAACGCCACCGTCTGTCCATTGTTCGTAGGCACCCCAAAGAAGGCCGTAACGCGGAAGGCACTTTCAGCCTGAAAAGCCTCAATTTCGCGTTCACGTTCCACAATGAGTCGCACCGTCACGCTCTGCACACGTCCAGCAGAAAGACCGCGGCGTACTTTTCTCCACAACACGGGAGAAAGACGAAATCCCAGTACGCGGTCGAGCACACGACGCGCTTGTTGTGCATCCACCAGATTCAAATCAATCGTGCGCGGATGAGCAATAGCGTCCAGGATAGCCGTTTTCGTGATTTCGTGAAAAACGATACGGCGCGCCGTAGCCGGGTCCAATTTCAAAACTTCCGCAAGGTGCCAAGAGATGGCTTCTCCCTCGCGGTCTTCATCGGATGCCAACCAAATGGTCTCCGCCTTCTTTGCAGCTGCACGAAGTTCACTCACCACTTTCTGTTTGTCGGCCGGAATTTCGTAGTGCGGCTGGAAGGTTTCAGGATCCACACCATCGTTTTTCTTATCTAAATCGCGGATATGTCCATAACTCGACATCACTTTGAAATCATCACCGAGGAATTTTTCAATCGTTTTTGCCTTCGCCGGACTCTCCACTATGACCAAATTCTTTTGCATAGCATTTTTATTTGCTGCAAAATTACGCCACATAGTGAGATATTACAAGAAAAAAGGGCTTTTTTTGTCCCTTCACTCATCTTTTATATAGAGAAGCGCAATTTCTGCACGCCAAAAAGCTTCATTCTTTCGCCATTTTGCATAAAAAAACACAGCACGCATCTTGCATTTCAACAATGAAAATAGCAGAAGACACGTGCTGTTTTGCACTCGTTTGAAAAGGTTATTCCCTAAGCAACCGTGCAAGTTTACTCCGAGGAGAAATCACCGCTTAGCGGAATACCACAGCATAGGGTTCAACCCCCACTGTCTGACGGCTGAGCAAATGCCCCGTACCCGTATAGGTGTAAAGATAACCAGCCGATGTGTATTTGCTCTTAACATCGAGAACACTGTGCGAAGTCACCAACACACGACCGGTGCGAGGATGCACATTCATAGCAATGGGATCGAGCGGCCAATTATCTTTGGCAAAATTCTCCGCTACCACCTTACCGCTCTGCGTATCGTAGACATTCCACGTCAAACTGATTTTTCCGGTGTTCCAATCCACCATTTTATTGATGATATGGAGTTCATTTTTGTGTGTTGCAATGATGTTGCCGGCTGCAAAAACACTGGTTTTGTCGTCTTTGCTCACCTTCCACACGCGCGCAGGGATTTGAGCATAATCCCCCATACACACCACAAAGATATTGCCATCTTCTGCCAACACCATTTGAGTAGGATTAACACCTTCCACTACGGTCTGGTTCTGTCCACTCTCACCATTACCACCCTCTGTTGGAGTGGTTTGGAGCATCACCTCACCCTCCTTGTGGAAGTTCGACAAATTCACTTTGCTCAAACGCTTACCATTGACATAGCCTTTTTGATAATTATATCCGTCGCTGATGCTCACATAGAGCATCCCATCGCGCACCACCACATCCACGGGATTGGGTCCCACTTCCACCTGTTGTTTCACTTGCAAATCGAGGGTGTCTATTTTTGACACCTGACCCGTGTTGTTCGCCACATAAATATGCCCTCCATAGGCTGCAATGCCTTGGGGCTGACTAGTAGTTATAGTGCTAATAAACTTGTGACTTTTAGCGTCAATCACTTGCACGGCATTCGAACCCCACAAACTTACATAGAGTTTTGAGCCATACACCACTCCATCTTGCGGTGCTTCGCCCAACGAACGACCATTGACAGTGCTAAACACACTGTTGTGCAACACATTTTCTTTCCAATCATAGAAGGAATAACTGCCTTCTATTTTAGCACCCTGATTTCCTTGATTGAGCACAAACGCACCTTCTCCCAACGATGTTGCAGGGGGAGGAGTGAGTCGAGGTGTTTCCTCATCGATACAAGACGCGAAACTGAGTGCAGCCACAAGAAGAGTGGCTAAAAACTTGAATTGTTTCATTTGAATATTGAAATTATGATAAGATATTACTATGTATTTAAAAGAAAAACTAACAGACACATCCTATAAACCACTAAAAACTAATGATATTGCGCCACATCACACTGCATCCCGGCAATGGATAGCCACGCACCAATTCGTAGTGGGTGTTGGTCACATTGTTTATCACTCCCTGCGTGAGCCATTTCGTGTTGCCCCATCGAAATGTGCGCCCCACAGCGGTGTGCAAAGTGGCATAAGGGGCTAGGCGAGCCTCAGGCCAATGGTTGGCAGTGGCTTGTCGCTCCGCGCAATAGTCGCCCGTGAGCGAAACATCGCACC
>CAJPLH010000076.1 GCA_905371275.1 Prevotellaceae bacterium | reverse complement strand
GTCACCTCATCCCTGCTGGTACAGGTCTCCGCGAATTCAACCGCATCGTGGTTGGTGATATGGACGACTACCAACCTGCTAACGAAGAGAAGTCTGAAGACTAATCTGACCTTTCTTCAGCCTTTTCGGGCTATATTCAATCAATTCCCCACTAAGTTCGTGCTTAGTGGGGAGTTTTTTGTAAATATCTTTGCCACGATTGGTGTTCAGCGTTGCATCTTGGCTGTTTGTTTCATCCTCTCATCGTTTGCGTGTATAGCGATTGGATTTGGCTTAATGTACGCCTGCAAGAGGGCTTCAGCCTTATTTTTACCAGAAAAACTTTTACCGGACAGCAATATCTCGTAATCCACGAGAATGGCAAGTAAAGGTTTGGGTCGTTGGCAACCATCCTGCCCGTCAGAACATCTATTCAGCAAGGATATGCAGTGCACAGGAGGTTGAGGTCTTTCATCCATTAGAAAAAAGAAATATGCTGTGGCAAATTCTCTGCCACAGCATATTCGTTGCAAGTTACTTCCAAGATTTATATTTGAGCACATTACCTTCACGCCAAATCTTATGCTTAGTTCGACTGCGCAAGAATGAAGGCTTTTTGTATATTTCGGAGTCTTCACCTATGCCCGAGATGTCATCTACAAACTCTATTGTGAAATTAGGTGTAGGAGTGTATTTATAGGCGTAAGCGTAGTTATCGAAGACTACTTTTGCCTTTCCTTCCGACACCACAACAATCACTAACTCTGGTGCATTATCAATACCAAAATTCCAACCACCGAAGCAAAGTGCGAAGCTTTTTTCGTCAAGAGGTATTTGTAAAAAGCGAGACTTATCCTTCTCAAGTGTGATACTCTCGCAATTGTACAGAGGGTCGCCAGGATAATAAGTAAGAATACTCCGCCCTTTGTACAAGATAGAAAAACCACTATATCCACATTCTAATTTAGAGTCTGGATCATTTACACTATTGAGGTTTAGTGTGTAGTTCTCACCAGATTGACTCTTGATAGTATAAAACTTGTGAGTATATATTTTCGATTTGGGAGACACTGAGTAGCTCCCTTTCATTAGAGTGAGATATGAATCCTTGCAGACAATTTCTGCATTAGGCCTCCATTCAAAAATGGATTGAGCTGTTTGCGCAAAGGTGGCCAGTTCTACGAGTGAGAACAAAACCAAAAGAATAGAACGCATCATAGACATTAGTTTTTGTAATAGAAATTCAATAAGAAAGATTCTGTCTGAACGAAAACGCTGATTTAGGTAGTATATATATCGTCTTTGTAACCAGTGTCCAATATTCGTATCAAGTTACTTCCAAGATTTATATTTGAGTACATTACCTTCACGCCAAATCTTATGCTTAGTTCGACTGCGCAAGAATGAAGGCTTTTTGTAAATTTCGGAGTCTTCGTCTATTCCTGACCAATCGTTTACAAACTCAATAGAGAAATTAGGTGCAGGAGTGTATTTGTAGGCAAAAGCGTAGTTGTCGAAGACTACTTTCGCCTTACCTTCCGCCACTACAACAATGACTAACTCTGGTGCTTCATCTTGGTAATGATAGCCCCATCCACCGAAGCAAAGAGCAAAGCTCTTATCATCAAGAGGAATCTGCAAGAAGCGAGACTTGTTTTTATATAGCGTGATATTGCTACAATTATACAAGGGGGCACCTGTATAGTATGAGAGGATTCTCTTTCCCTTATGCTCTATAGAGAATCCATCATAGTTTTCGCGGTTTGCCCGAGAGTCATCTACACTATTTAATTTGATGGTGTAAGTGTCTCCTTGAGAGTTCTTCACTGAATAAGTGTGAAGTGTGTATACTTTGTACTTGGGGTCATTCAGTGACACTGTATAACTATCTCTTATTAAAGGGCGAAAAACCTCTTTCACAGAAAAATCTGAGCTAGTTCTCCATTCAAAAATGGATTGAGCTGTTTGCGCAAAGGTGGCCAGTTCTACGAGTGAGAACAAAACCAAAAGAATAGAGCGTATCATAAACATTCGATTTTGTAATAACCTCAATTGGGGATAAGAAAGACTTTTAGCCTTAAAATAGTTTCAATAAAGGCCTAGAAGAGGACTGTTTTCGTAATTATTGTTGGTAACCAAATGGATAATGATAAATGAATCCTCTATGGAACTTATCAGCAAAAATACAGAAACTTATTGTATAACAGACGATTTCAGCAAAGAATATGAATTGGAATTGAACAAAAAGCACTTTCGCTTTCAAGTCCTTCTCCCAACAGACTCCTAAAGCTCGAAATAGAAGGGGAAGAATGAGCGATGCAGAAACGATTACCATTCTTGTCTTGTTCTCAGCAATACGTTTCGCAATTCCAAATATTATTATCTCTTCTACGTCTGTTGAGAACCAAAAGAAAAGTTCCCCAACCTACTTTCGGGTACCCGCTTTGTGGAATGAAGAATCGCTTAATGGATTTGTAGAATATAGCGACGATAGTTGGTGTTCAAGAACCACGATGATAATAAGAGTCTGCAGTGATTGGGGGTAATGTTGTGTATATTGGAGTGGCTTTCGCCGTGAAAGTAGAAATGAAAGGTAAGGACTGTTTTTCTTGGTGTCCCTATATGTGTATGGGTCGATATGGCCTCAAAGAGCGAAAAAATCGCAGAAAACTGCACTTTTTTCTTTGTAGACCGTGTGAAGTGTTATATGAATATTGCAAAATAAGTCTGTGAACTGCACGATGTAAGCAGACTAGTGTGAGAACAAGAAGGGGAGAGGATGATAGAGTGTAGAGAGGGAGAGCAACTGGTGAAAAGTGATTGCATCTCTCGCGCACGCGTACGTACGCGCATTCCAACAGCGATGTTGTTTTTTTGCTGTCACAAGTGTCACACTAGGGGGAAAAATGGGAAGTTAAAATGGAGACTCAACTGTGCTGCAAAGTACTTTTTGGAATGCTTTTGCCCTGGCTCCTGGAGTTGTAAATTTTGTTATCTGTTAAAATCTGTCTGAGAATATGGGCAATGTGTTGAAATATAGTGATTTACGAGAATACTGTGACACTTGTGACAGCAAAAATGATAAAACTCCTGTAGGTGCGTGCGTACGCGCACGCGCGAGAGAGGATGATTATAGGTATTTTTGCAATTCATTTTCTCATTGTTTTCATCATTCCTCAAAGTTGGAAAAGTATCCACCCATTACTTGAAAAAAAACAAGCCGTCGTTTTCAGTAAAACAACACGTCGTTTTCAGTAAAACAACACGTCGTTTTTAATAAAACAAGCCGTTGATCGAGAAGAAAGAAGTAGAAATAGCCTACAAAAAGTAGGAAGACAAAAGAAATAGACGATGTTTCATAAAGGGCAAATTGCAGTGTGTTTTTGAGTTTAGATTAGGTGGCGAAATTTTGTTGGCTCCTTTCACCTCAATGCCTGACTTTTTTCTCTTTGTGAAACAACAAAAAGAGATGCTGCAAAAACGAGTTTTGCAACATCTCACGTGTTTATAATACTACATCATCGAAAATCGGTGTGCAGTGAGGTAAACCTCCGAATTAGAGGTTAGGATTGATTTTGTTCCATTCAGATACGGGAGGAACAATGTTGAGGGTAACGAGTTCGTCGCGCATCTTGCAGAGGTGTTCGTAGCTGGCATCGAGGGCAGCCACTTCGTCAGCAGTACCCACGGGCATCTTGTAGCTGCAACCGTTGGCGTCGAGCACAGTGTCCATAGCCATCATGATGTTTTGATACTTTTCGTTCTTCACGTAAGTACCAGCAGGGTAGCGGAAGGTTTCGCCGCCCATCACGCTGCGAATCATTTCTACAGAGAGGTAAGAGGGGCTTTGGAAAGAAGAGCGACCGCGGAGCTTGATGATAGCAGCACCACCTTGTGTCACGTCCTTGCGCATTTGCGCCCATTCTTCTTCGGGGAACTCAGCAGTGCCGATGATGTCAGAAAGTTTGCGACCAGCGATTTCAACAGCTGAACCGAATACAGCCATTTGTTCACCGTGACCACCATAAGTGGCGCAACCCTTCACTTCGTTTTGCATCACGCCGAACTTCTTAGCGAGTGCGCTTTGAAGGCGAGTAGAGTCGAGTGCAGCGAGCGTAGTCACTTGACCAGGCTTGAGACCAGAGTAGAGGAGAGTGACAAGACCAGTGAGGTCGGCAGGGTTGAAGATGATGACCACGTGCTTCACATCGGGGCAGTAAGTCTTGATGTTCTTACCGAGTTCTTCAGCGATTTTGCAGTTACCAGCGAGGAGGTCTTCACGAGTCATACCTTCCTTACGGGGAGCACCACCAGAAGAGATGATGTATTTGGCATCCTTGAAAGCTTCAGCTACGTCGGTAGTAGCAGTGATGCGAGCATCGTTGAATCCGCATTGGCGCATTTCTTCAGCCACACCTTCGGGAGAGAATACGTCGTAGAGGCAGATGTTGGAAGTGAGCCCCATCATAAGCGCACTTTGTACCATGTTGGAGCCGATCATACCAGCTGCGCCAACAATTACCAGTTTTTCGTCAGTTAAAAATGCCATTGTTCTTGGAATTATAATAGATGAATAGATATATAATCTGTTGATGATTGATGAACTATACAGCAAATTTACAGATAACTTTTGGAATCGTGGAAGAAAGAGCGATTTTTTTTCAAATGATTTCTCAAAAAAATGAAGATGCGATGAGAAAAAAAACTTCTGTTGCTTGCTTGTGTTTATGGAAATTGGTAATTTTGCATCGAAAAGCAAGTAACGCTGCTTTATTTCTGTCTTTCTTTCAAATTTGTTACTTATGAACGCTTCAAAAGTTCTCGAAGACCTTAAACATCGTTTTCCCAACGAACCTGAGTATCACCAGGCCGTGGAAGAAGTACTCTCAACGATTGAGGAAGAGTATAACAAACACCCTGAGTTTGACAAGGTGAATCTCATCGAACGTCTCTGTATCCCCGAGCGCGTCTACACTTTCCGCGTCACTTGGATGGACGATCAAGGCAACATCCGCACCAATATGGGCTATCGTGTGCAGCACAACAATGCCATCGGTCCTTACAAAGGAGGTCTTCGTTTTCACTCTTCGGTGAATCTGGGCATTCTGAAGTTTTTGGCTTTTGAGCAAGTGTTCAAAAATGCGCTTACCACACTCCCTATGGGTGGAGCAAAAGGAGGTTCCGATTTCTCGCCACGTGGCAAGAGTGCTGCCGAGGTGATGCGTTTCTGTCAAGCCTTTATGCTGGAATTGCACCGCAACATTGGCGCAGACTGCGACGTGCCTGCCGGTGACATCGGTGTGGGCGGTCGCGAAGTGGGCTATATGTTTGGTGCTTACAAAAAATATACGCGACAGTTTGAAGGCGTGCTCACGGGCAAGGGACAGGAATTTGGCGGAAGCCTCATTCGTCCGGAAGCTACAGGCTATGGTAATGTTTACTTCCTCCAACAGATGTTGGCTACTCGTGGAGAAACACTCGAGGGCAAGACGGTGCTCATTTCAGGTTCTGGCAACGTGGCACAATACACCGCCGAAAAGGTGTTGCAACTTGGGGGTAAGGTGCTCACCCTCTCCGACAGCGATGGTTTTGTGTACGATCCCGACGGCATAGACCGCGAAAAACTGGATTATGTGATGGAGTTGAAAAATCTGTATCGTGGTCGCATTCGCGAATATGTAGAGGGATATCCCACGGCGCAATACTTTGAAGGTCAGAAGCCTTGGGGCATCAAGGCTGATATTGCGCTTCCTTCAGCCACACAAAACGAACTCGATGGCGAGCACGCGAAGACACTGGTGGCAAATGGTTGCATTGCAGTGAGTGAAGGGGCAAATATGCCTTCTACTCCCGAGGCTATCCATGTGTTCCAAGAAGCTAAAATCCTCTACGCTCCTGGTAAGGCTGCCAATGCTGGCGGTGTTTCGGTGTCTGGTTTGGAGATGAGTCAAAACTCTGCGCGCTTGTCGTGGACTGCCGAAGAGGTGGACGCGCGTTTGCACCAAATCATGGAGAGCATTCACGTGGCTTGTGTGCAATATGGCACAGAAGCCGACGGCTATGTGAACTATGTGAAAGGTGCGAACATAGCGGGCTTTATGAAAGTGGCGAAGGCTATGATGGCGCAAGGCGTGATTTAGTCCGAAATACGGGCTACAAATAACGAATAATTGTAGATATGGAATTCAGACAGAAAGTCAAAGAGCCTTTAGGGTATTATGTGTATGCCTTGGTTGATCCAAGAAATAGTAAAATATTCTGCATAGGCAAAGGTAAGGAAAACAGGGTTTTCCAACATGCAAAGGGTGCTCTAGATGATATTCTAGAGGATGCTCTTTCTGAGAATGCTCCTAATTTGAAGCTTGACACCATTAGAAGCATCATATCAGAGGGGAAAAAGGTTGCCTGTTACATTATTCGTCACAATCTTGAGGAAAAAGAAGCATATCTAGTAGAATCCACCTTGATAGATGTGCTGACATATTCGCCATTCAATCATAATAACCAGTTGACAAATCTCGTAGCCGGTCACCATCTATGGGATGAAGGTATTAAGACAATAGAAGAAATCAACGTCTTATATGATTGCGCAAAGATTGAAGTAAAGGATGGAGATTATATACTTTTGGTAAATCTCAATCAAAGTTACAATCAGACCAAAGCAAAAGGAGTGTATAAGAGAAACGATATCTACGAGTCAACACGAAAGTATTGGAAAATATGCCGTGAAAAGGCTAAACAAATAGACTATGTACTTGGCGTGTATAAAGGTGTTGTGAGATGTGTTATTAAGGTTGACAACCATTCATTTGTTACGCAAGCTGATGATGGAACCCTCTTTTCAAAACCTCGTTGCTGTTTTGAAGGGGAAAACTGTCTGGACTCTCCATATATGAATAAAGATGTCAGTGATTACCCTTTCGGTAGAGGTGGAGCTATTAGATATATTTAGCCTGACAAAAGGGTGATGTAACAGAGGAACTTAGGAGTGTTTTTGGGATAATACCGTTTGTTTTTTCACTACAATAATAAGAACTTTGGTGCTTACACACAACTTTAGGACACCATCGGAATCCTGCTACAGTAGACTCCGTATCACTCTTTGATAAAACAAAAAATCCGTGGACGAATATCGCATCGTCCACGGATTTTTTCATGTTGTAAGGAGTTTGTATTTAGAGTGAGCGGGGATCAGAACCAAAGGCTACCGCTCTCTTTGTCTACTTCACCCAAAATTTGTTCGAGCCATTCGTTGACAGCTTGTGGAATGGTGATGTTGTAGGCTCGTGCAGTGGAAGTGACTAAGCGTTGTTCGTCGGTGTTGAGGTCGGCAAAGGTGACGCGTTCGAGTTTTTCCCACAAACCAGTCTCTTCGCGCGATGCGTAAACGATGAAAGGCACGGTGAATTGCGCTTCGAGATGTGCCAAATTGCGCTGACCAGCGCGAGGAGCCACAAAACCTGTGGGAGTTCCCCCGAGGAATTTAGCGTTGTTTTCAAAATGATATAAACTGATGTTCATGTTGAAACGCTTGCGCTCACGTTTGAAGAGGAAGAAACCCTTCGTTCCTATGGGATTTTCAGGGGTGAAAATCAATCCCAATTTGTTATCACCTATGACGCGAGAACCGCGAAGTGCGGCAGCAGGGATTATTTTTCCATCGACTGTGGTTTGCTTTAAGATGCCGTTGGTGGGACTCGTGTCCATATAGGTGTAGCTGAACAAAGAGTCGGTGACATTGTCGTCTTGCTGTTGCTTACCATCGAAAGTGGGTACCACGTCTGTGGCTTGGAAGAAGTGCTGGTGCGACTTGCTCTCGCCATTTTCCGCAATTTCAGTGGTGATGTCTTTACCATTTTTGTCGAAATACTTGATCCACAAGCCATAGGGATATTGGTATTCGTTGGCACTCATCACGCGAAACACAGAGTCGCTGCCTTCTGCGAGTTTCCATTTGTTGCCTTCGCGCACGAGTGTGATGTGCTGCACCGCTTTTTGTAGAGAATGCCTTTGGCGTCAGCGTCTTGGTGAAAAGCCACTCCGTGGAAGTGTCCTCCGGCGAGAGTGAGTTGCACTTTGGCAGGTGCATCATCGGCTGCCACTTCTTTGTCGTGGCGTGCCGCAACGGTGTCGTTTTTGACGATTTTAGATTCGGGGGTAATCCAGGCTTCGTCTATGCCACAGGCTGCAAAAGCAAAACCGCTGAGCAGCACAACGAGGAGGGAGAGAATCTTTTTGTTCATAGTGAAATGTGTGAATGAAGTGAGAAAAATGTTGTTGAAGTAGGAGTTATAGATGAGAAATCTATTGACGACTTACGGTGATGGGGAAGAGCATTTTCAAATCCCAAGCATTTTCGCTGAGTTGTCCAGGGGAGGGTGCGTAGAAGGGGGATAGCGCGTGATTGCGACGGTCATATTTGGAAATACGCGCGTGCATAAGGCGAATGTAGAGGTCAAACTTTTGAGCTTTGTGGAAACGGAAGTAGCCTTTGAATCCGATGGGATTGTCTTTCCCTATCCAGCTCACACCGTTTGTTCCCATTTCTTGCGACCAAG
>CAJPLH010000075.1 GCA_905371275.1 Prevotellaceae bacterium | reverse complement strand
GGCTTCACTCCTCCAGCAGTTAATATGTCAAAAGTAATCCGTCCCACTCCCCACCCATCTTCTATTGCCGTGAGTTGCAAGGCTTTCACGCGTTTCTCATCGGAGTCGATGAAACAACAACTGCGATAACCTGGATATTTCTTCGCAAATCGACTGGCTATTTTCGCCAATGTTTTGTTGGGAGCAATGCCAATGCTCACTGGGATGCCGGTGCACTGCTTGATGCGCTGCACCATCGCCTGAGTGAGTTCTGCAAGATTGGTGAGTCCACTAAAATCTACAAATGCTTCATCCACACTATATTGTTCCATGCGCGTGGCATATTGAGCAATGATTTTCATCACTCGTTGCGACATATCGCTATAGAGCGTATGGTTGGCAGAACATACCAGCAATCCATTCTGCTGACAATGATGCTTCACTTTGAAGTAGGGTGCTCCCATAGCGATACCCAAGGCTTTGGCTTCGTTGCTCCGCGCAATGACGCACCCATCGTTGTTGGATAGCACCACAACGGGTTTTCCTAGTAGGCGCGGACGAAACACGCGCTCACACGAAACGAAAAAATTATTGCAATCGATGACGCCTATCATGCTATATCGCGGAAGAATTTTTAGTCCTGGTTGGTTTATGACTCACTTCTCTGCGCACTGCGTGAATGACGTGTGTCACCACACCCCACACACTAAATTGTTGGTCGCCCTCAATGCGCAATTCGGGATAGAGGTCGTTAGCCGGCACCAGTCGCACGTAATCTTTCTCCACAAAGATGTGCTTCACCGTGAATTCGTCGTCAACGATGCACACGGCGATGTCTCCATTTTGAAAATCAAGAGAGCGGTCGACCACTAAGATGTCGCCTGCATAGATGTTGGCGTCTATCATCGAATCTCCCACCACTCGCGCATAGAATGTGCTTTCGGGATGAGAAACAAGTTCTCTGTTCAAATCTATTTTCTCTTGATATTGCGAAGCTACCGGCGAAGGGAACCCTGCTTGCGGACCACTCTCCGCAAAAGGAAGAGCAGTGTGTGCGTCAAAGTCTATGCCTTGAATGATGAGTTGTGACATTGTGGGATATGCTGATGAAGTTCTTAGAATACTGCGAAAGGGGTACGAATGGGAATCAAAAGAAGTGCATATATCTAATGAAGTTCTGTTGAAATACGTAGAGGAAGATTCAGCTTAAGGGGTATATGTGCCTCTTAAGTCGAAAAACACATTTCATTGGAACAGTGGAGATGTTATTCCCTTTGCTCTGTGAGTCAGACTCTCTCTTTTTCGCACGATACGCACTACTCTATCCCTCATATACTACTTACTATTCACGCAAAGGAGGGTGACTCTCCCAACAATATGTCCACATCAAAACTTACGTTCTCATGCGGACATATAAATGAAATGGAAATCATCGTGGAAGGATAGCCACACTTCATGGCTCGTGGACTTAAAGGTGAGCTATGCGCATCACATCGGCAAAGACGCCAGCGGCGGTGACGGCCGCTCCTGCACCATAACCACGAATGATCATGGGAGTGTCGTAGCGTTCAGTGGTGAGGCAAAGGATGTTGTTGGAACCTTCCAAATGATATAGTGGATGTTCTTGGCTCACTTCCTTGAGTCCTACTTTTCCCTTTCCTTCGTGCCACTCTGCAACAAAGCGCCAACATTTGTTTTCGCGCGCTAGACGTTGACGTTCTTTTTCAAAATGCGCATCGAGCGTGGGAAGTTGTGTCCAAAAGTCTTCGAGTGTGGAATCAAACAATGCTTCAGGCAAGAAACGTTCGGTGACAATGTCGCTACTCTCCACACGATAGCCGCTTTCACGCGCTAAGATGGTGAGTTTGCGCACTACGTCGATGCCACTCAAATCAACACGCGGATCGGGTTCGCTATACCCTTCCTCCTGCGCCTTTTTCACGGCTTGCGAGAAAGAAACTTCCGCCGAAATCGTATTGAACACATAGTTGAGTGTGCCAGAGAGCACAGCTTCAATGCTTTTTATTTTATCGCCCGAAGCCATTAAATCATCAATCGTGCGAATGATGGGTAATCCAGCGCCGACATTGGTTTCATAGAGAAATTTCACCCCTCGTTGGCGCGCGAGTGTCTTGAGATGCTGATAATTATCATACGCTCCAGAAGCAGCAATTTTGTTGGCAGTGACGACATTGACGTGATGTTCTAACAAACAGGCATAATGCTTTGCCACTTCGGATGAAGCGGTGCAATCCACGAAGACGGAATTGAACATATTCATCGCTTCGATTTGCGCTATCATCGTTTCGATGCCACCCGACTCGGAAGCGTTTTCCAGCAATTCGCGATAGTGCGCGGTATCTAATCCTTCGCGCGCAAAGACAGCGGAAGAGCGTCCACCTACCCCGACGAGGTTGATTTTGATGCCACGTTCTTGTCGCAGCGTTTCAGCCTGCGATTCGAGTTGCGCAATGAGTTGACTCCCCACTGTGCCGACTCCGCAGAGGAAAAGATTGAGTTCTTCACAATTGCCCATAAAGAAACTATCGTGCAACACGCCTATTGCTTTGCGCAATTGCGACTGCGCAATGACGAGCGATACACTCAATTCGAGCGCACCCAAGGCGATGGCATTAACCCCAATACCATTTCTTCCCAACACGGAGAAAAGTCTACCTACTGTGCCTGTGTGGTGGCGGAGGTTTTGTCCCACAATCGCTACTGTTGCCAAATTATTGTTGCACTGTGCGTGATTCATAGCACCAGCTTCTATCTCATTAGCAAATTCGCGGTCAAGGATGGCGCAAGCTTGTGCAGCTTGGGAGGGGGTGACTGCGAGCGAAGTGGATGTTTCGGAAGTGGATTGCGCCACCATAAACACGCTCACTCCTCCTTGAGAAAGACAAGAGAAGATGCGTTGATTCACCCCTACGACACCTACCATAGACATACCGCTCACCGTGACGAGTGCTGTTTGACTGATGGAGGAAATGCCGCGAATGAGACGATCTCCAGGTGCAGCTTCTTGGCGAATCACCGTGTGGCGTCCGGTGGGGTTGAACGTGTTGCGCACAAGGATGGGAATACCGGCCTTGCACACGGGGAAAATGGTGGGTGGATAAATGACTTTTGCTCCGAAATTACACAATTCTGTGGCTTCTTCGTAGGTGAGTTCGTCGATGGTGAAAGCCGTTGGAATTACTCTTGGATCGGCCGTCATAAATCCATCAACATCTGTCCAAATTTCCAAAACCTCTGCTCCGAGTGCAGCCGCAATGATGGCAGCCGTGTAGTCAGAACCTCCTCTTCCGAGATTAGTGGTGTGTCCTGTTTGTGCATCACTAGCAATGAATCCTCCCACAACTGTGATTTGCGGCAACGCGTGCATATTTTGCGCAATCGCTGCATGGGTGGCAGTGAAATCTACGGTGTGGCGTGCGCCTTCCCTGCGTGTTTTGATGATTTTCTGTGCATCAATGTAAATGGCTTTGTCGATGGCGCGTGCCACAATCGCTGATGACAACAATTCGCCGTAAGCCACGATGGTATCGGCAATGCGAGGCGGCAATTCTTGAATCAAACTAATGCCTTGCAGTAAACTAGAAAGTTCGCGGAAACGGCGATTGACGAGTTCCAACAAAGCGGGTTGTTCGGCTTTTTCCACCACAGCCTGCACCATATCGCAATGACGCTGATGGAGTTGTTCCAACGCAACAAGGTATTTGTCGTCACCTTTGGTGGCTTCGTGTGAGAGAGCGATGAGTTGATCGGTTACTCCTCCCAAAGCAGACACCACAATCACTATGGGAGACGCGGTGTGTTCTACGATTTTTCGAACTTGCTCAATGGCTTCGGGTGTGGCCACGGACGACCCACCAAATTTGAGTACTTTCATCTGCGACAATGTTATGGATATGTTCTACGAAAGGCTGTATTGATCCCTTTGTTTCGTCTTTGCACGAAGGGAAGCGTGAAGAAAGGGAAATCTGAACGGATTCTGCGAAGAAGCCAAATGACTCTTTCTGAACACCACACGGATTCCTAGCAATCTCTAAAGTTTCACTTTCACCTTCACGGGTTTCGACTCATTTTGCAGGCGGTCGAGAGCCGTCACCACATAGGTGTATTTTTCCTTACCAAACTGATAAGGGAGTTTATACATCATTTGGTCGGTGATGGTGATGATGTGTGTCGAAGAATTCAAATCGATTTTCTCACCTTTTTCAAAACAATAGATGACATAGCGTTTGGCATCGTCCATTTCTGTTTTTGCCTTGGGAGCCGTCCAGAAGAGATAATAGCCATCGGGCATCCAAAGTTTCTTCACCTTGCGTGGCTTCTTCGGAGCTTTATCGTCGATAAAGGGCATAAGTGGCTGAAGCGCAGGAGTGAGGTGGTAGTTGTTTTGCAGTTCATAGGCAAAATTACCTTCATTGCGCACCACAGCTGCGGAATACCACAAGCAACTACCCGCCACGTTGGGGAGATTACGTTGCAATTCAAACTTTGCCGCCATCTGATTGACCGTGGGGTTGTTGAGATCGCGTGCTCTCACCGTACGCTCCACATCTTGACCAATAATCAAGGGACGACCATTGGTATGGCGCGACCACCAACGAATCAAACGATCGTAGTCGGCTGTCTTATGTCCGATTTCCCAATAGAGTTGTGGCACCACATAGTCCACCCAACCTTGGTTCACCCAATAGAGCACATCGGCATAAAGGTCGTCATAGTTTTGCAAACCGCGCGTTTCGCTTCCTGGAATGTTGCTTCCAGCCGTGAGATTATGATAGATGCCGAAGGGAGAAACCCCAAACTTCACCCACGGTTTCACGCTGTGCACCGTGTTGTAGAGCATCTTCACAAAGGTGTTTACATTATATCTGCGCCACTCTGCTTTGTCTTGAATTCCATTGCGATTGGCTTGATAAGTGGCATCATCTTGAATCACTTGACCCGCTGCTGGATAGGGGTAGAAATAATCGTCGATGTGCAAACCGTCTACATCATAGCGGCGCACGATGTCGGCTGCAACTTCGCAAATGTAACGCTGATTTTCCATCACACCAGGATCAAAAATCAACAATCCATCATAGCGAAGGAAGCGTTCAGGATTTTTGAAATAAGGGTGCGTAGTAGCCAATTCGTTCGTACCTTTTGTCTTCGCACGAAAGGGATTAATCCATGCGTGCAACTCCATGCCACGATAGTGACATTGATCAATCATCCAAGCCAAAGGATCCCAACCTGGGTTGCGTCCTTGTTGTCCGGTGAGGAATTTGCTCCAAGGTTCAAACGGACTCTGATAAAGTGCATCGGCTTCGGCGCGCACTTGAAACATCACCACATTGATGCCACAAGCTTGCAGCACATCGAGCTGATGAGTGAGATTGGCTTGCATCTGCTCTCTGCTCATACCTTGAAACTGACCATTGACACACTGAATCCAGGCACCGCGCATCTCGCGTTTAGGACCTTCGAAGGGATTTTGCGCACCCGCCACGAGGTGCATCACAAAGAGGAGGAGGAAAAGGAGCGATTTTTTCATTGAGGAGGATTGAATTATTTCAAATGTCTACTGGGGTTTATCTTTATAAGTTGCAGCATATTTCTGCTTTGCGACCTTGTGCAAGGGACATCCACGAAAAAGGAAGCGCGAAGGAGAATCCTTTACGGCATTTCCCACCGTTGCGGTGTCCTTTTGCAGGCTTTCTTCGAAGAATGTTCCTCATTCATATATAAATATATGCCTACAAATTTACAACTTTGACTGCTATTCTCCAACTCATATCCGCAAAAAGCCTGTATTATCGTCAGTTTTGAGAAAAAAACAGCGGTAATCTGTACGATTTCACCAAAAATGTTATACTTTTGTACCAAATTTGGAGGGAGCTTTCAGAAAAGTACTCGATGGCAGTCTTTTCCAGAAGATATTACTCCTCAACTTCATATAGTAATAGGCTATACCCCTTTATTATGTTCCTTAAAATCATTATTCAATGAATAGATTATTTCTTCTTCTCGCTTTCTCCATGGCAGCACTCGGACTGTCTGCTCAGCAGCGTGCGGTCTATGGCGAATTCAACGGCGCATCCTTTGGTTATTCAGTCCACTTTGATTCGCGCCTTTCTGCCAAATCCAAATGGGGATACAATGTTGGTTTGGGATATGCAAACAACGTGCTGGACAATTCCCGTCTGACACAACAAAATCTTTACTCTTTGCCTTTGAGAATGTATTATCTCGTGGGAAAGAAAAACCACTTTTTTGAATCTGGCATCGGTGTTGTGCCCTGTTTTTTCCACACACGCGCAACTTACTCCTCCACTAATACTCAAACTAATCCAGCTATTAGCCAGTTTATTAAAAGCTCGTCCACTGACTTTGTGAATTATGTCACTTTAAGTCTTGCTTATCGCTATCAAAATTCCAATGGTTTCATTGTGCGTGCTGGTTTAACAGCTAATGGAGTTCAACACAGCGACAGTAAGACCGAAATGTGGGGTTTTCAACCCTTTGTAGCAGTGGGCTATTCATTCTAAACAAATACAACAAGCATAGTTCGCACGCTGCTTTTTCACATTGCGCCTTGCATTAAAAAGTTTCAATCAATTATTTCATTGAGAAGCTTCAATGAAAGGTTTCAACGACAAACTTCATTGACTCGTTTCAATGGCGCATTTCTGCAGTATGCGACACCGTTGTAAATCATTTTCCTCTAAAACACTTCGAACTATGAAATCCTTCTTAGGTTTCTTGATCATGCTATTTGCCACTCTCCCTTTGGCAGCAGAAAAAAAACAACGCGCAGTCTTCGCGGAGTACGGTGCAACGTCCAATAGCTTCTCTGTTTGCTACGACTCTCGCTTTCACGGCAATCGCGGACTCGGTTATTCCGTTGGTTTAGGTTATGGTGGCACAGGCTCTCCTTTCTCCTATTGGTCTAACGGCACTTATTTGAGCGAAGGTGTATCTGTACCTCTCGAAATCAACGCCATTATGGGAGGTAAAAAGCATCTCCTTGACATTGGTGCCGGGCTCAATTTAGGTTACTATCAAAATCAGACTAACTCATATGATTTCTTATACGGTTACCCTACTCCTTCCAAGGCTCCAGGTGAATATCCCATAGAACAGCAACAATACCAAGGAAAATTTGGCTATTTCTGCTGCTTTAGAATGAGCTACCGCTATCAAGCTCCTGAAGGCTTGTTCTTCCGCATAGGTCTTGCCTATCTGTCTGGTATTGAAGGCATCAAACACACGGTGAGCGACCACCCAGCCCTTGTGCCACACATCGGATTTGGTTTGTCGTTCTAAACACCTTCTACACAAGTCTCGCATATTGCACCCAACTTTCAGCAGGAGCTACTATATCTGCATAGATAGCCCCTGCTGCTATTATAAAATGGAAGAATCCAACTAACTTCTAGTTCTTCCTTCATCGACTTTCATTTTGTTATTTCAAGTAGCATCAACACATCTACACTTTTCTGAAACATGTCTTCTCCCCTTCCTCAAACATTGTGGCAAACCCTTAAGCACTATTTTGATGCGCTTCCCGACAAATCATACGAAGCGGAAACCATCGACCAAATTAGTAGCGGAGTCACCTTTCGTGGCACCAATTTGTGGGTATTGATTTTTGCCATCTTGATCGCTTCCTTAGGACTCAACGTCAATTCCACAGCTGTCATCATCGGTGCCATGCTCATTTCTCCCTTGATGGGACCCATCATTGGCATGGGATTAGCCATTGGCATCGGAGATTTGCCCTTGCTCAAAAACTCTATCAAAAACTATCTCATCGCCACAGTCATCAGCGTGCTCACCGCGATGTTATATTTCTCCATTTCTCCCCTCACCGAAGCCCAATCTGAACTTCTAGCACGCACTTCTCCCACACTCTACGACGTGCTCATTGCGCTCTTCGGTGGCGCAGCTGGCATCCTCGCTCTTTCCACACGCGGCAAAGGCAACGTGCTCCCCGGAGTAGCCATTGCCACTGCCTTGATGCCCCCACTCTGCACTGCAGGCTACGGACTTGCCATGGGAGAATGGTCATTTTTCTTCGGAGCTTTCTATCTATTTTTCATCAACACCGTCTTCATTGCCCTCTCCACTTACATTGGAGTGCGCATGCTCCGTTTTCGTCCCAAAACAACGGTGAGCAAGGAGCGCATGAAAGTCGTCAACCGCACCATCATTGCGCTAGTTTTTGTCACCATGATTCCAGCCACAGTGATGACCGTACGCATCATTCGCGACAGCGTCGTGGACAACAACATTGCTAAATTCATCAAACACGAACTCCACTTCCCTGGCACGCAAATCGTTTCTCACCAAAGAGATAGCCAAAAGAAGCAACTCTATGTGGTGGCTGTGGGTAACAACATCTCCAACCACGACATCGACCTAGCACAAACTCAACTGAAAGACTATGGTCTAGAGGACTACAAACTGCGCATTTTCCAAGGAGCACAATCCGACAGTCTTCTCCTCTTGGCAAATGCCAACAATCGACTGTCCGCTGCACCAGAAAACAACAAGCGAATAGTGGAACAATCCTCACGCATCCAAAACCTTGAAGCGCAACTCCAGTCCTACACGCAATATGAAACAATGAGCCGCAGCATCATTGGAGAAATCCAAACCTTGTGGCCCAACATCCGCTCCATCAGTTTGTCGCAAACACTCGAAGTGCGCGCTGACAGTCTCTCCACCACTGTCACCCACTCTTCTGACACTCCTCAGACTTCAAACCCTCCCATGGTGCTCGCAGTCGTCAGTCACAGCGGACGTTTCTCTGAAAGCGAAAAGAC
>CAJPLH010000074.1 GCA_905371275.1 Prevotellaceae bacterium | reverse complement strand
GTGCAGCAAATTGCTTGGACACTCCACGAACAGAAAGGAGATTAGACATATTAGAAGTTAGACGTTAGAAATTAGACGTTAGAGGTTTATATTAAGGCTCTGTTTCGCCTTCGATGTAATCTTCCAAGAAAAGGTTTTCTCCATCGAAGACGGCATAGGTGAAAAGGCTGATCCAATCGCCAAGAATCACTACACGTGATGATTTTGACAACATCAAATCGTAGTCTATATGACGATGACCAAAGAGAAAATAGTTGATTTCGGGATGATCTTTCAGATATTGTTTTGCAAACACGATGAGATGCTCCTTGTCTTCTCCCATAAATGGCGGTTCTTTACCGTCTTCTCGCTTCAAACGACTGTGTTTCGCCCAATTTAGACCAAAACTTATGCCCCATCGTGGGTGAATGGCGGCAAAAAGTGCCTGTGCAATGGGATTGTGGAAGAGGGCGCGCAAGAAACGGAAGCCACGGCTATTGTCGCCAATGCCATCGCCGTGTGCTAAATAGAAAATTTTACCATATAATTCTATTGTGCAAGCGGTTTTATGCAGCACTACTCCACACTCTTCTACGAGATAGTCTTTCATCCATAGGTCGTGATTTCCCGTAAAATAGTGTACTTCTACTCCCATATCGGTGAGTTCTGACACTTTTCCCAAGAATCGGGTGAAACCTTTGGGAACCACCGTCTTATATTCGTGCCAAAAGTCGAACATATCTCCAAGGAAATACACAGCTCCTGCTTTGTGTTTGATGCTATCCAGGAAACGCACTAGACGACGTTCCTGCATACGACGGCTTTGAATGGCTAGACTGCCGAGGTGGGCGTCAGAAAGGAAATAAATGGGTTTCATATAGACGTTGGAGATTAGACGTTAGAGGGTCGCAGACCCTTTCTCGCTCGCCACGACAAGCGCGGCTCGAAATTAGAGGGTAGACGTTAGAAACTAGACGTTAGAAATTAGACGTTAGAAATTAGTCGTTAGATGCTTCTTCCTCTTCCCTTGCAGAAGGGGATTTTGGCGCGTTGGGACGATATGCTCTGAGTGTATTGGGATTGAACACGGCAGTGACATCGGGCAACCCGAGTTCTGCGGCAGACAATTTCCCAATGTGATAGTGACCTGCTGCGCAAAGTGTGAGAAACCTCAATTGCGCATCGCTCACTTCGCGAATGGTGCGAGCTATGCTGCTCAATGTTGCTCCTACCGTGAGGACATCATCAAGGACAATCCAACATTTCCCTTGCAACCGCTCGGGATGTTTCACCGCGAATATGCCTTCTACGTTAGACTTTCGCTCACTTGGTGCAAGAGTGGTTTGGGAAGGATTGTCCACGCATCGCACCAAAAGGTCGGTGACAACGGGTAGTCCGGTGATTTCTGACACTCCACGTGCGAGGAGTTCACTTTGATTATACCCGCGCTTCGCCATCCTTTGTCGCGACAGAGGAACTGGGATAATGCCAGCTACTCCATCGAAAAAGTCTGTATTGCGGAGTTCAGTGGCCATTGCACGACCGAAACTTTGTGCGAGTGCTTTTCTTCCGTGGTACTTAAAACTATGTACGGCTTTGGCTATGTCGTATTCAGGTTTGTACCATACACTTGCGTGCACTCGATCCACATTGAGTTCTCCCCAAAACAAGCGTTCGAGGAGGTTGCCTGGACGCGCTTGGAGATGTGTGTAAGGCAATTTTACCCAACACTGCGGACAAAGTCCATTACCGTAGAGGGTTTTACCACAAATGGCGCAGCAGGAACCCGTGAACTGTGCCCAAGCGATTTTGGAAATCTCGCATAGGCTCCGCCATACGTTGTTGTTTTTCTGCTGCGCCATTGTGAAAAGAAGATTTAGAGGAATCCTAAATCGAGTTTTGCCTCTTCGCTCATCATCTCGCGATCCCACTCGGGTTCAAAAACGAGATTTACGCGAACATCCTTCACTCCGGGTACTCCGGCAGATTTGATGCGAACGTCTTCCATAATGAAATCCGCTGCAGGACAGTTGGGAGCAGTGAGTGTCATTTCGATTTCGAGGAGACCATCGTCAGCAAGGTCAATGTTGTAGATCAATCCAAGATTGTAGATGTCTACTGGAATCTCAGGGTCGTAGACAGTTTTGAGCACTTCTACGATTTGTTCTTCGATTTTCAATTTTTCTTCTGGTGTCATATTTTGTTTATTGCGTTGATTTTAAGAGAAATATCCAGAAACACAGTGAAATTGTTTCGGAGTTATGAAGCTCAGCTGGGAAATCATTGGATTTCTCACAACCGATTATGGTCGGCATAACTATAATACTGCGTGTCGGCAACGATGATGTGGTCTATCAACACGAGATCAACTTCTCGACAAGCGCGTTTGAGTTGCTGGGTGATGCCATCATCAGCTCCCGATGGTGTTGGATTTCCTGAAGGATGATTGTGACAAAGGGCGATGTGTACCGCGTTGCTCACCAAGGCTTCACGCAACACCACGCGAATGTCTATCATAGTGCCGTCAATTCCTCCACGCGCCACCATCACACTGCGAATAAATCGGAGGTTTTTATTGAGCAGTAGCACGTGGGCTTCTTCAATGGGGAGATCGTGTAGTTTCTCGTAGAAGAAACGATAGAGTTTACCAGAACAATCAAACTGCTCAGTCTGCAGTCCTTCGGCACTTCTGCGCGCTCCCAACTCGCAAGCGGCTAAAATGGTAACAGCTTTAGCTGGTCCGATGCCGTGATAAGCACAGAGTTCTTCGATGCTTCGTTTGCCGAGTGTGGTGAGTTGTCCGTTGCAGTCGCTAAGGATGCGTTGCATCAACGTCACTGCGTTCTCCTTTTCATTACCGCTTCCCACTAGAATCGCCAATAGTTCCGCAGCACTGAGGGAACTTCCGCCGGTTGCCATAAATTTCTCGCGAGGGCGGTCGTTGATGTCCAACTCGGTGATGGACTTTTTTTGCGGATGCAGCACTGGTGCTGACGGTTCAAGGAGTTTCATAGTGAGAATGATTGGAGGGGAGCGAGAGGTATATCGGTGCGCTATATGTTGCACTGAAATTTCCCTGCTGCGACATTGTGACGATTATCAGATTTTCAGTGCAAGTGCTGGGTGATTCTATTGATAGAATGTTTGAGAAAAGGCTTCAAATTCGCCTTCACCTCGCACATTGCAACGCCACCACGCCAAGAGATAGCCCGTGCCGTAGCCTAAAAGCTGTACAAAGGCTGCGGCTACAGCTGTGATTCCCACAGAAAAAGAACGAGATTGACGAGTGGCATCTGCACTGATGAGAAAGACGAAGAGCACCAAAGGACTGATGCTTGCCATTGCCGCAACTTTGCATCCTAAACACAGAAAGAGCAACGCAAGGATGAGGAGAAAGGCTACTCCCAAGGTGAAAACAGCTGGTAGAAGATGCACTAATTTGTGCGTTCCGGGATGACGATGCGACAGATGAATGCGCGCAATGCCACTGTTGTGCACTTGCTTGAAAAACTTCTTCAGGTCGGTGCGACGTTTGTGATACACCCACGCTTCGGGAAATAAGCGACAACGATAACCGCCCTTAAATATGCGCGTGGAAAAATCAATATCTTCTCCAAATCTCATCGCAGAAAAACCGTGGAGCGCACCATAAACTTCACGACGAACTCCCATATTAAAGGAGCGTGGATAGAATTTATCCAACTTGGCTTTACCTCCTCTAATGCCTCCTGTGGTGAAGAAGGAGGTCATAGCGTAGTTAATTGCTTTTTGTGTCGTTGTAAATGATTCGTGTGCGCGGTCAGGACCTCCAAAAGCATCACAAGGATGCGCAGCGAGTTCTGCATCAATCGCTGCAAAATAGCCTTCGGGCAACACGACATCACTGTCGAGAATGAGGACATATTCGCCATTGGCACGCTCCACTCCGTAGTTTCGGGTCTGTCCCGGCCCACTATTGGGCTTAGCGTAGTAATGCACATCAAGTTTGTCGGCATATTGCTCAACAACTTCTCGACAAGGCACGCTGCTTCCATCCTCAACGATGATGACTTCAAAGTCTTTTTCAGTTTGGTGTGTAAGACTTTCCAAGAGTTCTTCGCACTCGTTGGGACGATTGTAGACGGGAACAATGACGGAATACTTCATTTTTCGGGATGCTTATTTGTGCAAATGTACAAAAAACTAAGGATTAAGCCAAGAGAAATGCAAAGTTGACCATAAAATATCCGCTCCTCTCCTACTTATAATTAGGACAAGAGCGGATTTTCATTAGCATCTACACGCCGTCTTCGGCTTATTCTATTGGGTTATTGCGCCTTTGCTTCGCGGCTTCCAAAGTGTTCTTCATCAACATACAGATAGTCATCGGCCCTACCCCACCTGGCACGGGCGTTATGGCTGAAGCTACTTGAGAAACGGCTGAGAAATCTACATCACCCGACAGACGATAGCCACTCGCACGCGAGGGATCTAGCACTCGAGTTGTACCCACATCGATAACCACAGCTCCTGGTTTCACCATATCGGCTTTGACAAATTCGGGTTGTCCGAGAGCTGCAATGAGAATATCAGCTGTGCGACATTCTTCTGCTATATTCTCTGTGTGAGAATGCACACAAGTGACGGTGCAATCAGCACCTTCTTTCTGCAACATCAGTTGCACCATTGGTTTTCCCACGATGTTACTGCGCCCCATAACCACACATTTTTTGCCACTTGTAGGAATACCGTAACGACTGAGGAGGGTGAGAATCCCCAAAGGTGTTGCACTCACAAAAGCTGGCAAACCGATGAGCATTTTTCCCACATTGATGGGATGGAAACCATCTACATCTTTGCGCGGATCGATGGCTTCAATAATCCGTTGCTCGTTGATGTGTCGCGGCAGGGGGAGTTGCACAATAAAACCGTCTATCGCTTCATCTTCGTTCATCAAACGAATACGTTCCAACAATTCGAGTTCCGTGACAGAGTCTTCGTAGCGGATGAGTGTAGAATCAAATCCACAAGCTTCGCAAGCGAGCACTTTATTCTTCACATAAGTTTCGCTTCCGCCATCGTGTCCCACAAGAATAGCAGCAAGATGCGGTGCGCGATGCCCTTTATCGCGCATCTGTTGCACCTCCGCGGCTATTTCGGTCTTGATTTCTGCGGCAATGGCTTTACCATCTATGATTGTGGCTGACATTTTTATGGGATAATGCTATGAAAAGAAAGAAAATGGGCTAGGAAATTACCGCCAAAGTGGAGGTTGCTTCCCTAGCCCCTTATAGGTTTACCTTAGAGTTTTGGCATTCCGGGTAGCCCTTTAGGCATACGGCCCATCATTTGGCGCAATCCTCCGCCACTGACCATCTTCATCATCTTGCGAGTCTGGTCAAATTGTTTGATCAGGCGATTGACATCTTGCACTGTTTTGCCCGATCCCTTGGCAATGCGCTCTTTGCGACTACCATTGAGCACTTCGGGATGCTGACGCTCGTAGGGAGTCATTGACAGGATGATAGCTTCTACTCCTAGGATAGCGCGGTCGTCCACTTCAACATCTTTAATGGCTTTTCCCACACCGGGAATCATTGCTGCCAAATCTTTGATGTTACCCATCTTCTTGATTTGCTGCAATTGCGCGAGGAAGTCATTGAAATCAAACTGATTCTTTTGGATTTTTCTCTGAAGTTTGCGCGCTTCTTCTTCGTCATATTGCTCTTGTGCACGCTCCACGAGGGAAACGATGTCACCCATTCCGAGGATGCGGTCTGCCATTCGCGAAGGATGGAAAACATCGAGCGCTTCCATCTTCTCGCCAGTACCGACAAACTTAATGGGTTTGTCTACTACCGAACGGATGGAAAGGGCTGCACCGCCGCGAGTGTCACCATCAAGTTTGGTGAGCACCACACCATCAAAGTCCAAACGACTGTTGAATTCTTTGGCGGTGTTCACTGCATCTTGTCCGGTCATGGCATCGACCACAAAGAGCGTTTCGTCTGGATTAGTGGCTTCTTTCACCGCTGCAATCTCGTTCATCAACGCCTCATCAATAGCCAAACGACCAGCGGTATCGACAATCACAGTGTCATAGCTCTTAGCTTTTGCTTCTTGAATAGCTGCGAGCGCGATTTTCACCGGATCTTTCTCCTCTAAATTGAGATAGATGGGCACGTCAATCTGCTCCGCAAGCACGCGCAATTGTTCGATAGCAGCCGGACGATAGGTGTCGCAGGCCGCCAACAAAGGACGACGATTCTTCTTTGTCTTTAAGAAGAGCGCGAGTTTACCCGAGAGTGTAGTCTTACCGGCACCATTCAAACCTGCCATAAGTATCACACTGGGACGATGCTCCAACTTCAAATCGGTGCTTTCACCTCCCATCAGTGTGGCCAACTCATCGTGCACAATCTTCACCATCAGTTGTGAAGGCTTCACAGCCGTCAGCACGTTTTGTCCGAGAGCTTTTTGCTTCACGGTGTCGGTAAAAGTCTTAGCAACCTTATAGTTTACGTCGGCATCGAGCAGAGCGCGGCGCACATCTTTAAGTGTTTCGGCTACATTGATTTCGGTGATTTTACCCTCACCTTTGAGTATTTTGAAGGAACGTTCGAGTCTTTCGCTGAGATTATCAAACATATATGTTGCGTCTTAGGATGTATCTATAATATATAATACGTAGTTGCACAAATAATGCTCTGCAAATATACGAAAAGTTTTTGACAACGTGACGAGTTAAGCCCGTTTGTTTGCTCTACTCTACGAGGAAGCAGTGCTAAATACGAGGATTTACAGACAATTATGACCTATTCGTTGCAATATCCATTTAACCCTATCGATCATTAGCCGTTGAACAGATTTTATTTGACAACAAAACCCTCACGCGTCTCACGACGCATGAGGGAAACGAGATATAGAAAACCTATTAAAAAGAGAGTCTAGTAACAGTTATAAGCTTGCTTCATAGGAAATAAGACTTGCGTTTTCACGCTTAGTCAATCTCATATGTAGCATAAGAGAGCCTTAGAAGGTAAGTTCCACACCAACACCAAACACTTTGTTGGTACGGGTGAAATCATCGGAACCTTTGACAGCACCATGCTGCACCAATGCTTTTGCAGCCTCTGCACCTTGTGCTGCACCAATGATGTTGGCAGCATTGTTGTAGTTGGCTGATTGCTTGTGATAAGTATCGTAGAAAGTGTGGAAATATCCTGCATTCACCTTGACCATATCGTTCACACGGTAGCCCACTCCAAGACCCAAGCTTGTAGAGTTGGTGGTAAACGAGAGGTCGTTCATGTAGGCATCAGTGTTAGGATATTCCGTGCGTTGCACACCAGCACTTACTTCCCACGACTTGTTCAAATCGTATTCAGCACCGAAGAGATATTCCTTCGTGCCTGCATTGAGCAATTCGTTGCGGTATGCACCTTTCAAGCCCGACTTAGCCTGCTTGTCGAAATAGTGGTGATAACCCAAGTTCAGACGAAGACCTTCCACTGGACGCACTTGCACACCGAATGTGAGCAACGCAGGGATGTCACTGCGCACTTCTGCGCCATCACGATAGGCTGCGAGCGCAGAAAGATTGTTTGCGCTTTCACTATTTGCTGATTCGTTCTTGAAAGCGATGGCAGTGCGGAACTCATATTTTGCAGCAACATCGATGTATTTGCTGCGGAAATGCGCACCCACGATTGGAGCAAAACCGAAATCGTGTTGGTCTGCATTGAGGGTCACATCTTGTGTTGCAGCAGAAAGTACTTTCATTTGACGAACTTGAGGAGCCAAAGCAGGATTACCAGCAGCGGCTTTTTGCAACCCCTTTGCACCAAAATCAAAATAGTCAGACGCAAGCATAAAGTTTGCGCCATTACCTGCATTGACTTGAATGTTCTTCAAATATCCGTAATAGTGCGCTGTAGCATATACTCCGCGAAGACCGCCATAGACGGAGAAATTGTCGTTGACACGGAAACTTGCACCAAGCGTAGTTCCGAAAACATACTGCTTGCCATGCATATAAGCATCAACCTTATATTTGTTGAAGCCCAAACCAGGACGAACAGCTTCTAATTTTGGACCTACCATTCCGAGCAAAGCCACTTGACTCTCAAAAGAGCCCATGCCTTGTTCGAACTCAGCTTTACCACCTCCACCAACGAGGGCGAAGTTGAATTGGAATGCCCAACGATTTTTCACCCATGCAGCTTGCACAGAGGGGATGATGGGAGCCGATGCAGTACCTTTGAAGAGTTTGGTGTCGCCATTGTTGTTGGCACCATAAGCAAAAGGCGCGAATTTTGAGGTGACTTCGCGAGTTTGGTAAGCAGACTGCAAATTAAGACCTAGGTGAAAACCTTCCTTCAAAAAGGACACACCAGCAGGATTGGAGTAAACACCATTGAGGTTAATCGCTGCGTCCTGTGCTGGGTTGCGCAAGAAAGCTACATTTTGATTGGTGTTGGTGAGATAACCACCCGCAGTAGCGGTCAAAGCTGCACCCAAAAGGGCTACAGACATCACGATTTTTTTCATATACTTCCGTTCAATTGTTTGATTTCACCGACAAAGGAAACATCTTTCCTGCACAAAACCAAAGAATATGTGCAAAATCATTACAACCATATTTAATAAGGCTCTATTTTGCCATCTCAAACTTGCAATTAAAAAGCATAACTAATTTCCTCCTATAAAGATAAATAGAACAACCGTGGATTATGCCTTTTAGACTTATAATGATGAAACAATGAAAAACAGAAACATCTTCCTCTTCATAAAACGACGTGTCGTTTTTCACAAAATGACGGCTTGTTTTTCATAAAACGACGGCTTGTTTTTCACAAAACGACGTGTCGTT
>CAJPLH010000073.1 GCA_905371275.1 Prevotellaceae bacterium | reverse complement strand
ATAGAGGGGTCGTCTAAGGATAGTTGTCGAGCAATTCTTGTTTTTCCCCATCCCAATTCGAAGCTACCTTTCATATATTCTCGTTGAACATCTTCCGGTAAGTCTTTCCAATTCCCCCCCATAGGTACAAGCTTCATTATTTCCTTTTTACGTTGCGGATATTCTTGTCCTGCAGATTGAGGGACATCGGTTGAATAGAGGTCGCCTTGATAGAACGCATCTCTTAGCGTAACAACACGATGATAGGGGGAGGGGTAAGCAAACTTTGCTTTATCTACTAAATCATTGCGAACCGCCACAAGGAAAAGTCGTTCTCTCTTCTGCGGCACTTGATACTGCACAGCTTTTAGCACCTCAACTGGCATCAATGTATAACCTAACTCATTGATGATTTGCTGAATCGTAGCAAATGTATGTCCATTGTCGTGAGTATAAAGCCCCTTTACATTCTCACCTACAAACACGCGAGGTTGAATCTCTTTTACAGCTCTTGCTAATTCGAAAAAGAGTGTTCCTCTTGCATCTTCAAATCCAGCTTTGTTGCCTGCATAACTAAAGGCTTGGCACGGGAATCCTCCGGATAGCAAGTCTACTTTGTGATGAAATGCACTGAAATCAACTTCGTGAACATCACCTTCTACTACATTCCAATTGGGGCGATTTTTCCGCAAAGTAGCACAAGCGTGTTTGTCAAACTCATTGAGTAAAATATGTTGGAAACCTGCTTTTTCCATACCAAGTGCCAATCCTCCACCGCCAGCGAAGAGTTCTATAGAAGTGTAAGGACGAAGGCTCTTAGTTTGCAATTCTTCCTCCCACTTCGTGTTTATCATTGCGTCAAATTGAGGAATTCCAAGTAGTTGGTGAGAGAAGAATCCTTCTAGTCCTTGTTCATTGCGTTCAAGTTGTAAGGTGTCTTTTTTTATCCACGTATTCACCGTGCGTAAGGAAACCCCGAGAATATCAGCTACATTTGATATCGTGAAGAATGTCTGCATATTGAATTAGAATTTATCAAACCCCTCATAGGTTCCAAAGGCCAATAGGAATAAACTTTTAAATGAGTTGTTGGATAGAAGTTGTAGTTCTTCTGCAACAGAACTTTCGATGCAGCCTTTGTTGATTTCTCTGACCACATCATCCAAAATTAGCGGTAATGCTTGACACAACTTTGCAAAAGCTCTTTTATCGTTGAACACTATCTCATAGAATTTGTCTATTGACACTCGGCGAATTTGTTCGTGTTCAAATGGTTCTCCAAAGCACGTGACTTTCCAAGGGATGTTTTGAGAATGTTTGGCAATGACTTCTACAAGCATACAACACGATTTAGCATCTTTGATGAGTTGCTGTTGCATTTTCATATAAGTGGCTTGGGCCGAATTTGCATTCATAGTATTATGCTTGTTCTTCATTTCTACATAAATGCCTTTCCGCTTATTGATGATATCAAAGCCTTTCTTGGGCACTTCCCAACCTTTTCCTATGTGTTTGAAGAGATTTTGATGGAAATATCCAATCAGATTGGTATTGGCTTTGTCTATTTGGCGAAGACACTCTTGCTCTATAACTTCATCAAAAGAACTACCATACACCTTGGCATCGAAGGTAAGTTTAATAGGGTCTATTATATTCTTATTAAACTTTTTCAAGTCGATTTTTGTGACATAGGCCAGAACTGTGTTTTTGACGTGTTCAAAAATTTGGGCATCAGTCAGGAAGCCAAGTTTATATTTGCTCATTGTCGAAGGAGTTTATAGAATTTCTGTTTCGCAAAGATACGATATTTTCTCCTCTTTTGTTCTTGTTCTATCTTCTTTTCTCTCTCTTTTCTTTCCCTCTCTTTTCTTTCCCTCTTCCTTTTTCTCATAATCCCCAATCATTTTTTGCGTTGTGTAAATGATATTATTGCAAAGTCTGTATATCATTTTTATGGTTCGAGGATTGAAAAATGCACTTTTTCTCGATTTTTTCCCTCTTTGGGGCAATATCTACCCATATATCAATGGGGGCGCAATGATGGCACAAGCGATAAAGCCGAAGTGCACCGATTGGGTTCAATTCCATTTTCACGGCAAAAGCCTGTGCGAGATATGGCACGCGTTTCACCTTAGGATGTACTTTCAAAATCGAAGTGCAAAAAAAAGGAAGAAGCCCTCGAACAATCCGCAATTATTTGGTAATTTTGCTGGGTAATGCTGGGGACTTCGCTTGATGAAGGGCGCGTTTGAGTGCTCGCAACGATGCATCAAGTGGGAGAGTCAACCCATTTTGCAACAACACCTACTACGAACTAAACTTTATGTCATTATTTCACCGATTGTTTACTAAATCTGCTGCTGACACTCCGACACGGAAGGAGAAGAATGGACGCCGCAACCGCCGTTGGCGAGGGGTGCACAAATGGGGAGGACTGTTCTTGACGTTCTTTCTCATTGTTTTTGCACTCTCAGGCATAGTGCTCAATCATCGCAAGGATTTGAGCGAAGTTGATGTGCCGCGCGCAATGCTCCCTCCTAGTTATCGGATGCACCATTGGAATTTGGGGGCAGTGAAAGGTACGTTGCGCTTGTCGGCCGACTCCATTGTTTTGTATGGAGAAAATGGACTATGGCTCACGGATGCAAAGAAAACGCATTTTTCTCGTTTCGGTCGGGGCATAAGCCCAGGCGCTGACAATCATTTGGTGGCTAACGTGGTGCGCACGCGCAGTGGACAAGTCTTTGCTGTGACCACTTTTGATGCTTATCAATGGGATTCGAGCACTCAAACTTGGCAACGGCTGACGGAGCGTTTTCGTCCTTCCGACCGTATGACCGATGCCGCCACCAAAGGCGACACGTTGGTGTTGCAAACACGCTCGGAACTGTTTCAAGCCACTGCTCCTTATCAACATTTTGAGCGCATACATCTCAAAGCACCCACCAACAGTGAGTTGGGACGCTTCACCTTTCGCACCCTATGGATGTTGCACAGTGGAGAATTGTTTGGCGTTTGGGCGCAGTATTTTGTTGACTTCCTGGGGTTTGTACTCATCTTGTTGTGCGTCACTGGGTTGATTTTAGCCTTTTTCCCAAAACTGCTCAGACGACAACGCAGACGTGAAACACAACAGAAAATGTTGGCTTCCACAACGGATAAAACCTTGCTGGCGAGTGGGAAGTGCGCAACTGGTGCTGTGGAAAGAAAGGGAGGAGCGACAGAGTGTGAAGCACAACAATGCGAGGCGAAATCGCCAACTCTGTTGAGACGCTTGTTTAAATCATCTTTGAGTTTGCACAACAAGCTAGGCGTTTATTTGCTCGGTTTCTTGTTGTTGCTCACCCTCACGGGTATGTGTTTGCGTCCGCCGCTCTTGGTGGCCCTTGCCACGCTGAAACATCGACCTTTGCCGCTCACACACGAGGACAATCCCAATCCGTGGTGGGACAATCTGCGTATGATACGCTATGACCAATGGCACAATCGCTGGTTGTTGCAGACACCCTTCGGTTTTTTCACCACACCCGACCTCCACACCGCTCCCACAAAACTCTTTCACGAACCTCCCGTAGGCTTTATGGGCACCAATGTGTTGCAACAAGAAGATGCAGACCATTGGATAGCCGGTTCTTTCAGTGGACTCTATCGTTGGGATGCACGCACTGGCGAGAGTTGGAATCTCTACACCGGACAGCGGTATGTGGCACCGAAGCATCAAGGAATTCCCGATTTCACTTATTCCGTTTCGGGTTATTCCAAAGATTTGTCGGCACGTCCTGTGGTTTTTGACTATAACCGCGGAGCTGAGTATGCGCTCGGTGGTGCCCAAAAAGCGGCAGTGATCGACGACGAACAAGAGTCCGTGTGCTATGAACGAGCGGATTTCAGCGAAATGCCCGAACAAGTGCAAGATGGGCGTTTGTCGCTGTGGAGAGTAGCTCTGGAAACGCACACAGGTCGCATTTATACGTTTCTTCCCAACATCATCATCCAACTTTTCATCTTCCTCTCTGGCACCTTTTTGCTCACCGTGCTCATCTCTGGCTACATCGTTTGGCGGAAATTCCATCGTTTTGCAAAGTCAAGGTGAAAATATAGAGGGGAAAATAGCGCAAATTCGTTTTTTATTCCGTAACTTTGTAGCAAAGAACACGATTTGGCTTTGAGTGCCGTCTATGGAAATCTATTTTAGAACAGACACTCAAATGCTACCTCTCTACTCATCACACTTCAACATCCTCAAGTATGTCTTTATTCTTAGCTTGCAGTTTGCTTTTCAGCCTTGGCGCATCAGCGCAAACGGCACCTGCTTCCAGTGACCACATGCCAGGATTCGCCTACAACCTTAAGGTGAAAGCTCCGCTCGGCACTGAATGGCAAAATCCAACTCAGGTGGCACTCAACAAAGAGCGCCCTCACGCTTGGTTTTTCTCTTTTGCCAATGAGCAAGAAGCCCTTAAGGTGCTGCCCGAAGCCTCTTCATTTTATCAGAGTTTGAACGGCGAATGGAGTTTCCACTGGGTGGGAAATCCCGAAGAGCGTCCGCTAGAATTTTATAAACCCAACTACAACATCAGCGGTTGGGACAAGGTGCAAGTGCCGATGAACTGGAACATCGTGGGCATTCAGAAAGACGGCACACAGAAGTATGGTATGCCTATTTATAGTAACCAGCGTGTGATTTTCCAACACGAGGTGGCTGTGGGCGACTGGAAAAAGGGTGTGATGCGTGAACCCAACAAAGATTGGCTCACTTATAAGAACCGCAACGAAGTGGGTTCGTATCGTCGCACCTTCACTCTTCCTCAAAATTGGGAGGGTCGTGAGGTATATCTCAACTTCGATGGGGTAGACTCTTTCTTCTATCTTTACATCAACGGAAAATATGTGGGTTTCTCTAAGAACTCTCGCAACTTGGCTTCGTTTGACATCTCTCCCTATTTGGTGAAAGGTGAAAACGTGCTTGCCGTAGAGGTATATCGCAACAATGATGGTTCTTTCTTGGAGAGCCAAGATATGTTCCGCCTGCCTGGTATCTTCCGCAACGTAGGTTTGGTGGCGAAACCCAAAGTACAAGTGCGCGATGTGGTGGCAATCCCCGATTTTGATGCTTCGTTGGTGAATGCTTCGCTCGACATCAAAGCTTCTCTGAACAATCTCTCCACGAAAAACCTCAAAGGTTTGCGTGTGCGCTATCGCCTTTTCGAAAAAGAACTCTATGGCGAGGGCACTACTCCCGTAGCAGGTGTGAGTGCAGAAACAGCCCCTGTGGAAGTGCGCAAAGGAAACGAAGTCACTGCAAGTGTGAAATTGCAAGCTGGTGCACTTGTGAAGAAATGGAGTGCAGAAGCCCCTTGGCGTTATGTGTTGGTGGGCGAACTGGTGGATGCCAAAGACAAGGTATTCGAGACCTTCTCTACCATCGTTGGTTTCCGTAAGATTGAAATCAAACAGACCGCTGCGCAAGACGACGAATTTGGCAAGGCTGGACGTTACTATTATCTCAATGGCAAACCCATCAAGATGAAGGGTGTGAACCGCCACGAAACAAACCCCGAACGCGGACACGCAATCACGCGTGAGCAAATGGAGAAGGAAGTGATGTTGATGAAGCGCGGTAACATCAACCACGTGCGCAACAGCCACTATAGCAACGACCCCTATTGGTATTATCTTGCTGACAAATATGGTATCTATCTCGAAGATGAATGCAACATCGAGAGTCACGAATACTACTATGGCAAGGAGTCTTTGAGCCACGTTCCCGAATTTCGCGATCACCACGTAGCGCGCAATCTCGAAATGGTGCACGCCACAGTGAATCATCCTTCAGTGTGCATTTGGAGTTTAGGAAACGAAGCTGGTCCTGGAGATAACTTTGTCGATGCTTACAAGGCTATCAAGGCTTTCGATACGAGTCGCCCTGTGCAATATGAGCGCAACAACGACATCGTGGATATGGGTTCTAACCAATATCCTTCTATCGGCTGGATGAACTATGCCGTGCAAGGCACAGACAAGGGCATCAAATATCCGTTCCACGTGTCGGAGTATGCTCACTCCATGGGTAATGCTGTCGGCAACTTGGTGGACTACTGGAAAGCGATGGAGAGTACCAACTACTTTATGGGTGGTGCTATCTGGGACTGGGTAGACCAAGCAATGTATAACTACACTCCCAATGGCACTCGCTATTGGGCGTATGGTGGTGACTTTGGCGATAAACCCAACGACGGTATGTTCTGCATGAATGGCGTGATGCGTCCTGACCTCACCCCCAAAGGACAGTATTTTGAAGTCAAAAAGGTATATCAAAATGTGGATGTCCGTGGCGTGAATGCCGAAAAGGGACTCATTGAAATCTTCAACAAGAACTATTTCACTGACCTCTCTGGCTACGACATCCGCTGGTCGCTCTATGCAGATGGACAACCAGTTGAGGCGCTCTCCAACCAACCTCTCTCTTCTACACGACTCACACTCGGTGCTCGCGAACGTCAGACTTATCAACTTGACTTCAAGGGCTACGCATTCGAGCCTGCTAAGGAATACTTCCTCAAAGTGCAATTCCTCCAAGCTGAAAAGAAGCCTTGGGCTGAGAAGGGTTATGTGCAGATGGAAGAACAAATCGCTGTGAAACCTGCTGCAGCACAACCTGCTATGGCTAGTGTGGCGAAGGGTCGTGTGGCTGCTCCTGTGGTGGAAGGCAATTTGCTCCGCGTGAAAGGACAAGGCTACGAACTCACCTTCGACAAGAACACTGGTGGTCTATATGCTGCTACTTACAATGGAGCAACTGTGATCGAACCAGGACATGGTCCTCGTTTGGATGCCTTCCGTGCGCGCACGGACAACGACAACTGGATGGACGCAAAGTGGCCTAAGCTCGGTCTTCACAATTTGCACCACAAGACACTCTCCTTTGCACAAAATGTGACCAAAGAAGGCAATCTCCAACTCATCTTCACCGTGGAAAGTCAAGCACCTTATGGAGGGGTAGACAATTATTCTAACCGCGACCGTGAGAAAGACGAGGTGTATAAGATTGTAGATGACAAGTCTAAGCCTTTCGGACCTAATGACTTCAAGTTTACCACGCACCAAATCTATACCATCTATGCTGATGGTAGCGTGGAACTAGAGAGTGCTATCTCTTCAAATATGCCAAAGGTGAAATTGCCTCGTTTGGGTTATGCCTTTGAAATGCCTAAGGATTACCGCAACTTCACTTATTATGGTCGCGGACCTGTCAACAACTATGCCGACCGCAAGACAGGACAGTTCATTGAACGTCACCAAGGTGTTGTGGGCGAACAAGACATTATGCTCCCCAAACCTCAATCGATGGGTAACCGCGAGGATGTGCGCTGGTGTGCACTCACCAACGAAGCCGGACAAGGTCTAGCTTTCGTGGCGAATGGTACAATGAGTGCTTCGGCTCTGCCTTGGAGTCATCTCCAACTCATGGGAGCTGCTCACCCCTATCAGTTGCCAACTCCCGATGCTACCTACGTCCATCTTGATACAAAAGTAGCTGGACTTGGAGGAAATAGCTGCGGACAAGGTGGACCTCTCTCTCACGACTGCGTAGATGGTCGCGCTTATCGTTTCGGATTCGTTATGCGTCCTGTAACGAACGACAATCTCAATGCAGCAGTTAAGGTGACACCTGCGGGACAACAACCTCTCAGTGTGACTCGCAGCACAGTTGGAGAAGTAAGCATCAATGCTCCAGAAACTAACCGCACTGTGCTTTACACCATCAATGGTGGAAAGGCGCAAGTGTATAAAGCGCCCTTCAATCTGCGCGATGGCGGTACCATCAAGGCTTGGTTTAAGGATAATGCAAAACTCTCTGTGGAACAAACTTTCGCAAAGATAGAGGATGTACCCCTCAGTGTCGCTTTTGTTTCTAGTCAAGAAACTGGAAGTTATGATGCCGATTTGATGGTCGACCAAGACACCGACACCTTCTGGCACACGATGTATTCCGTGACCGTGGCGCAATTCCCCCACTGGGTGGACTTCGATGCTTCTGCTGTGAAGACGATGAAGGGTTTTGTTTATGTGCCTCGTCAGAAAGGTGACAATGGTCTCATCAAAGACTATGAAGTCTATGTCAGCGAAGACGGCAACAACTGGGGAGAACCCGTGGCAAAGGGTAGTTTCCCCAATAGTAGAGCCGACCAACGTGTGATGTTTGCGCAACCCGTGAAAGCGCGCTACATTCGTTTCAAAGCTCTCAATAGTTTGAACGGACAAGACTACGCTGCTGCGGCAGAATTCCGTCTCTTGGCTGAATAATCCCAGGTCGGTTTATATATAAATAAGAAGCATCAACTTCTTTCACGCTGTGTGAGGAGTTGATGCTTCTCTTTTTCAGATAATGCGATGTCTTATTGGGTGTATTTGGGGGGGATTGTATTCCTTGTTTGCGAGTGAACTCAAAAGTAAGGAGATGCTGTAAAATCAAGTTTTACAACATCTCCTTTTTCCCTTTAAACCCACATTGGTCATTAGACCGTTATGGTACGGACCGATTGGGGGTGAAGGAAGTGTGCTAGTTGTGCACTACTTTCGCTCTGAACACTTGTCCATTGTGGACAATGCGCACAAGGAGAAGCGATGAGCGGTGTGAAAGACGGAAGGTGCAGGAAGATTGTTGCATAACTTCTCGTTGCACCACCTGTCCATTGAGGGTGATGATTTCAACAACAGAGGTTGCGGGAGCATCAATGTGGAGCAAATCTCCTTCCCAACGACAAGTAGGAGTTAGTTGCTCTGTTGTTGTTCTGGAAATACTTGTGAGGTTCGGTGCATCCTGCACAATTTTCACAACTTCTCTCATCTTTTTCCCTGATTGAGGAAGGGTGAAATAAACTTCCAACTCAGCTGTTCGTGCTTTTTCTTCTT
>CAJPLH010000072.1 GCA_905371275.1 Prevotellaceae bacterium | reverse complement strand
TGTTGCGGAAGTCTGCCTTCGTCTCGCTGGTAAAGAGCGTCTGTCTGTCCTTGTCAAAAGGTCGTTCCCAAAACATTCTAGCCGCAGCATGCCAATTTCCGTCTACATTTCTCGGAGAAAAAGTGCGCACACCAGTGGCTGCATCGTAAGTTTGTCCGTGCGCAATGGCATTGCGTGTGACATCCCAATCCCCACCGATGGCAAATGATTTGCCTTCTCTCCATTTCGTCCAACTTCTAGACAGGGCAACACGGTGCGTAGTGCTGCGTTGGAGATGAGGATTACCGCGATATATATTCAGGGGATCAGAGTTGTCGACATAGTCCAATAGGTTCTGTAAATCAGGATAGGCACAATTCCAGTGATAACTCACGTTGAACGCATCCCCACTCCATGCAATAGATGGTAAAAACACCACAGTGTTGCGATGAGGAGTCGCGTGCAGCGTGTTGCGGTCGTAAGAAAGACGATCGTTTGTCCATTCTAGTTTAGGATCAATTCTGATGCCATTGCTCGTCTCTTTGTTTATCCAAATAACGCTCCAAATATGAAGTGTACCGGTGAGCGTGTTTCGGCTAGCCATATATGAGTTGGGCGCATCCAAGGTCTGCAACAATGCCGCAGTTGTGGAAGGCAAGTTTCCGAATGTAGGAGCATTTGCACGTAGTCTATCCAAGCGGTACAGATTACGATTGCCTTTTTGGTAAGCCTCTCTAAGGCTCATCGTTGAATTTATGCTCCCCCAATCAGAACTATAGTCATAATTGGCACTAAAACTCGCATTGGCTTTTGTAGAAGGTGCGTCTGTGTAGCGCAACTGATATTCATCGGTGCGTGGGGCTTGTGCTGATTGACCATAGTGCAACTGATAAGCAGAAAAGGTAGTGCCAGTTTTGTGTTCAAAGTCAGCGTTGAAGTTTAGCGAATAATAGTCTGGCGTGCGTGGCACCTTGGCAAAACTAGAGGTACTTAGCCTTCCCGACCACGCATGCTCGCGACTCTTCTCTTGATTCTGCTGGCGATTCACCAGCATCTTCGCCAATCGTTCGCTAGAACTCAGAAACAAACTGTCTAGCGACACAGCGCGATAGGCATCTTTCGGATCGGCTGAAAATTCCGCTCCTTGGTGCAAGGCGTCACTGCGGTGATGTTGATAATACAATGCTCCAAAGACATTGAAATATCCTTCATCTCTTTTTCTTTCATAGGCTTGCTCTGTCTGCACCTTGAAGTGACTGCCCTCTGCTTCGCGACGTGCGCGATTGAATGTACTATTGGGCAGTGTGGGTTGAAAGGTTTCAGTGGCTGTGATGCTTTGGTTGAAAGTGTTTTGATGATAAATTTTGGCGTGGCCCACGTATTTCCACTGGTCCTTATCGCCTTTGACGAGGAATTCAAAGCCGGCGGTCTGCATCGTGGTGCGTCCGGAGGCCGAACCGTTGGCGTTCCAGTTGCCTGAAGTGCCCGGTTCGCGCGTGTCGTTGGTGTTGTTGGCATTGGCATAGAGAGCCAACCGCGAGTGGTCGGTGAAACGGAGTCCAAAGAGGCGTGCGAGATAGCGATCGGCCGTGCCGTAGCCTGCTCCGACGTTGCCCACCCATCCGATGGCGTATTCGCGTTTCAGATTGACGTCCACCACCAGAGGCAGGTCTTCTTTGCGCTCGTCTTTGCCTTTGGTGATAAAGCTCCAAGCGTGTTCCTTGCGATAAACCTTCACCTTGTTCACCATGTAGGCCGGCAGGTTTTCCAAGGCCACACGCGGATCTCCGCGAAAGAAGTCTTCGCCATTGACCAGCAGGCTGCTCACATACTGCCCATTGACGGTGATTTGGCCGTCGCGCAGTTGGAAGCCCGGGAGGAGTTTGATGAGGCCGTCGAGCATCGAGCCTTCAGCCAATTGAAACGCGTCGGCGTTGTAGATGAGGGTGTCGCCTTTTACCACCATGCGAATCTTTGATGTGCGCACTTCTGCTGCGCCCAGTTCGATGTCGCGATGCTTACCGATCTTCTTCATCATAATTTCTCCTACCGATCTGCGCAGTTCTCTGCGTCCTAAATCACGTTTGTAGAGGTTGGCATACTGCGTGACGTAGCCTTCCTTCGAAAAACGAAAGATGTAATCGGCACGCAACAGAGATAGTCCTCGAAACTCGTCCCCGAAATTGTAAGAGTAATGGCCGTATGAATAGTTCTTATCAGTGTTGTGTTGCGAAACAAGGGAACTATCGGGACGTAGCACTTCGACTTTTACGCCTTTGAGCATTTCGTGCGTGAAGCTGTCCATCACTTTACCATAGACAGCAATGCTGTCACGCTGCGATTGCGCATGGAGCACGATGAAAGGCGAAAAAGCCATCACAAGAAATAAACAACGAATTTTCATGAGAAAATAGAAGGATAAGGTAAATTCAAATAGAGTTCCAATGGAGTAAAACAATGACGTCACTACTACAATCGGATTGACAACACAATAGATACACTAGGTGCATCGCAAATGTACGTATAATTTTCCAAAGTAACAAGATAATATTGCGTTTTATCTCCATCACGTATATCAGACACAATTAGAAAAACTTGCCTCTTTGCAACTTAAATACTTTTCGAGAAGCATTACCTCTCCATTCATCCTAAGTTCTAACAATTGCGAGGAATAAACTATAAAGTGATAGGTCTTGCACAACCAAGCAACAAAATCGTCATAACAAACAAGAAAGTGTTAGATTGCACACAAAAACCAGTATAAAGATTTGGAGGTGTGAGAAGAATGTTGTAACTTTGCACTCGATTGGGAATAACTACAACTAAAGCAACAGAAAATTACAGATAGCAATGTCTAAGATTTGTCAAATTACCGGTAAGAAAGCCATGGTGGGCAACAACGTTTCTCACTCGAAGCGTCGCACCAAGCGTACATTCGACGCAAACTTGTTCACCAAGAAGTTCTACTATGTAGAGCAAGATTGCTGGATCCAGCTCAAGATTTCTGCAGCTGGTCTCCGCTTCATCAATAAGGTTGGTCTCGACCAAGCACTCGAGAGCGCAGCTCAAAAGGGCTACCTCAACTGGAAAGATATTAAAGTAATCGGCTAATCCATATATAACTCATGGCAAAGAAAGCTAAAGGTAATCGCGTTCAGGTAATCCTCGAATGCACCGAACATAAGGAAAGCGGTCTGCCCGGAACAAGCCGCTACATCACTACCAAGAATCGTAAGAATACCCCCGACCGTTTGGAATTGAAAAAATACAATCCCATCCTCAAGCGTATGACGGTTCACAAGGAAATCAAATAATCCAAGTAATCACCCTTTCTCGCACATAATTAACTATGGCAAAAAAGACCGTCGCTTCGTTCCAAGCTGGTAAAACAGATGGACGTTCGTACACTAAAGTCATCAAGATGGAAAAGAGCCCTAAGACTGGTGCTTACATCTTTAATGAACAAATGGTTCGCAATGAGGATGTTGATGCATTCTTCAAGAACTAAACTAACGGATAATCCTCCTGCTCGTTTCTAACAAGCAGTACCTAGCATAGCTCTCGCATTTTTGCGAGAGCTTCTTTTATTTCATAGGTACCTCTTTTCATTCTACGGCAAATGAGCGCGACACTCTCATTTCCTCACCACAAGAAATAAGAAGAGCCCTTCAACTTTCAAGTAGATAAGGTCTTTTATTCCAAGAATTTGTCGTATTTTTGCACAAACTCTATACTTATGGGATTTTTCAGTTTCTTCTCGAAAAAAGAAAAAAAGGAGACCTTAGACAATGGTCTTCAGCAAACAAAGACAAGCGTATTTTCCAAAATAGCCCACGCAGTAGCTGGCAAATCAAAGGTTGATGATGACGTTCTCGACAATCTAGAAGACATTCTCATCACCAGCGACGTTGGCGTGGACACTACGCTTGATATTATTCACCGCATCGAAGAGCGCGTGGCACGCGACAAATATGTTAGTACCAATGAGCTTAATGCAATCCTCAAGGAGGAAATAACGCAACTACTTGTCACCGACGGCAACCAAATCAACGAAGAAAATCTAGGATTTGAAGTGCCCAACTCTGACAATCCCTTCGTTATCCTAGTGGTAGGTGTGAATGGCGTGGGAAAAACAACCACTATCGCCAAACTTGCTTACCAATTTAAGGAAGAAGGTAAGAATGTAGTGCTCGGTGCTGCCGATACCTTCCGTGCCGCCGCTGTGGAACAATTATGCATTTGGGGCGAACGAACAGGAGTGCCCGTTGTGAAACAAAAAATGGGTGCAGATCCCGCATCCGTAGCCTACGACACCTTAGCGCATGCCAAATCCATCGGTGCAAATGTTGTTATCATTGACACCGCAGGCCGTCTTCACAACAAGGTTGGTTTGATGAACGAGCTTACCAAGATAAAAAAGGTGATGCAAAAACTCGATGTCAATGCTCCTCAGGAGGTGCTTTTGGTACTCGACGGAAGCACTGGCCAAAATGCCTTTGAACAAGCTAAGCAGTTTGTAAAAGCAACGGAGGTCACCTCATTGGCTATCACCAAACTCGATGGCACTGCAAAAGGTGGTGTAGTGATTGGCATCTCCCACCAAATGAAAGTTCCCGTGAAATATATTGGACTTGGTGAGAAGATGACAGATTTGCAACCCTTCAACGCGCGCGAATTTGTAAATTCGCTTTTCTCCACAGAGCAATAGCCCGCGATGAGGGATAAAACTCCCTTGTCCTTCCACAACACAACGACATAGATAGACATAATGAAACATACCATTGACGTAATCACGATGGGATGTTCAAAGAATCTTGTAGACTCAGAGAACCTCCTTCGCCAATTTGCAGCTATTGGCTGCGACTTTCATCATAATCCAGAACAACTGCACGGCGACATAGCTGTAATCAACACTTGTGGTTTCATTGGTGACGCCAAAGAAGAAAGCATCAATCAAATATTGGATTTGGTGGAACACAAAACGGCTGGACAACTGAAAGAGGTGTACGTGATGGGATGTTTGTCGGAACGTTATCGTGAAGAACTTAAAGCAGAAATTCCAGAAGTAGACAAATTCTATGGCAAGTTTGACTGGAAGGACATGATTAAGGATCTCACGACGACCGACAGTCTTGCTGCAGTAGCTTGCAACGCGCTCAGTGCTCGTGTGCTCACCACACCTCGACATTATGCCTATCTCAAAATTTCAGAAGGTTGCAATCGCACTTGTGCCTATTGCGCTATCCCCTTGATTACGGGCAAGCACCAAAGCCGTTCGATGGAGGATATTCTCAATGAAGTTGAAGAACTGGTGAAAATTGGCGTACACGAATTTCAAATCATAGCGCAAGAACTCACCTTCTACGGCATTGACCGCTACGGACGTCAATGCCTTCCCGAACTGATTGAGTGCATGGCGCAAATTCCAGGGGTGGAATGGATTCGTCTACACTACGCATATCCCACAAAGTTTCCTATGGATTTGCTTCGCGTGATTCGTGAAAACAAAAACGTTTGCAGCTATCTCGACATTGCCCTACAGCACATTTCAGACAATATGCTGACTCGCATGCGTCGCCACATTTCAAAGCAAGAAACGCTGGCTCTTATTGCAAAATTTCGCGAAGAAGTTCCTGGCATAACCCTCCGCACCACCTTGATGGTCGGTTTTCCAGGAGAAACTGAGGAAGATTTTGAAGAACTCATGGACTTTGTGCGTACAGCACGCATTGACCGCATGGGAGCTTTTGCCTACAGTGAAGAAGAAAACACTTACGCTGGCGAGCATTACGAAGATGATGTACCAGCGGAAGTGAAACAAGAACGCTTAGACCGCTTGATGCAACTACAAGAACAAATAGCAGCAGAACTTTCTGCCGAAAAAGTGGGCAGGGTCTTCCGTATCATCATAGACCGCGAAGAAGACGGCTACTATGTTGGTCGCACAGAATTCGACTCGCCCGAAGTAGACTGTGAAGTACTCGTTTCAAATGCTGACTATCAACTCAATTTGGGAGAGTTTTACGAAGCGCGCATCACTTCTGCTGAAGAGTTCGATTTATACGCAGAAATAGTGTAACTATATTTCTTTCACAACAATAAGTTATCCAACAATGAACAACAAAGAGTTTGTCAACGCATTGGCAACCCGTCTACAAAAGAATCCGCAAGCGGTGAAACAGCAAATTGAAGCCTTAGTAAACACTATGGCCGGTATGCTAGACGAAGGTGCAACGCTGAATGTGCAAGGTTTTGGAACTTATGAGGTGAAAAAGAAGAAAGAGCGTATCATCATACATCCCATAACGAAGCAACGTCAGCTTGTTCCTCCCAAATTAGTAGTTGCCTTCAAGCCAAGTCCGACGCTCAAGGACAAAATCAACGCTTAGCTTATGACGGAAAAGAAATTTCAACTCCAAGATCTAGCAGAACAATTGGCTATAGAACAAGGTATTTCGTCTCAAGAAGCCTTAGAGTTTGTGCGCACCTTCTTTGAACTTACTGAAGAAGGTATCCTCAAAGACAGCCTTGTCAAAGTGAGTGGATTTGGCACCACTAAACTTGTTGTTGTCAATGAGAGAGAAAGTGTAAACGTCCACACTGGCGAGCGTTTTCAAATCGGAAAACACAGCAAAATAACTTTCACACCCGACAATACATTGAGGGATTTAGTGAATAGTCCGTTTGCACTCCTCAGCACAACAACACTCTTTGATGACACTCCCGAGGAGGAATTAGATTCGGTGCCCGTGATAGAAGATGATTTCTCTGATGACTCGGAAGAAACACTGACTCCAGAAGAGGTTACCAACGACAGCGAACAAGTACTCGTTGCTGAAGCTTCCAGTTGTGAAGTGCACAACGGTAGTCTGCATACAGACGATTCTACAGAAGTTGCAAAAGGACTTCAAAGCGAAGAAAGCTCAACTGCCGACGTTGTTGCTCAAGAAAATCTAAGCAGGGAACTTTCAAGCCAGGAATTTCCAAGCGAAGAAAACGACAATGAATCAGAGGAAGAAAAAGTCTCTACCACAGAGTTTTCTACTGCAAAAGCCCCAGATACCATTCTTGTAGATAGTAGTACGCAAGTAGACGCTAATGCAATAGAGTTTACCTCTTCGTCAACAGCAGATGATAATCTGTCGTCTCCCACTTCTTCTGAAAACTCTCTACTTCGGTCAAGCACTGAATCAACAGAGTCTAGACAAGACGAAGAGGAAGAAATCCTCATCGACGCAAATACTAAAGAAGAGGCGTTAGGCCAAGAAACGACCTCGGACTTTTCTAGTAACCCAGCCAGCATAGATGTCACCTTGACAACTATTCCGGCCGAAACGGAGAAGAACCCTTCGCATATCACCAATATCCAAGGGGAAATTCACGTAACTACAGACAACTTGAATCATAAAGAGCAACACCATCGCACTCGCTTTAATGTGCTTCTTGTTGCCTTCGTGCTGCTACTTGTTGTTTTATCTTATTTTGCAGGTTACTACCATTGGCTTTGCCCCAACTGTCCGCAATCTCACGTTGTGCTACCGACACAACCAGCCAACAATGCGCAACACAATCCCAAAGTTGATAACAGCGTAACTACTTATCCTGGAAAGAACTCAGACACCACAGCTAAAACTCCACGACCAACGGACACCACGAGCTCAACGGCTGATGCTCAGCCTAATGATGCGAGCGCAACTTCTTCCCCAGAAAAGACTAAAAAGGAAGAAAAAACTGCGCCCCAAGCCACAACGACTCAAACCATTATTGTGAAATCGCAGCATTTATCCTCCCAACAAAAGGAACAATTGCTAGCAAAATCACGACAATGGCAACAACTTCCGCATGGGAAGTCTATCATTGTGGGTACATATGCATCGCACGTGGTAAAAACGGGAGAAAGCATTCCTCGTTTAGCGAAACGATACTACGGAAACTCCAATTACGCCAATTATATCGTATTATTCAACCACATTAAAGACCCTGACGTCATTAAGGTGGGACAACAAATCAAGATGCCACAACTCCTCCAGCAATAAAAGCACATATCTATAAGTATTAGGCACTTGATTCCCTTATACGAAGTCGTTCTATAAAAAATCCAACCCAAACATCATCATTGTTTTGATGTTTGGGTTGGATTTTATATCCCTATAAAGCAGATGCATCAAATTGAAAAGGCAACAGACTACTCACCTTCTCTAGTTCGTAAATCACGTCTTCACCATATAGCAACACACGAATCGGCTGCCGATATCGCGTTTCAGCTTCAATCAAAGCTTGACGACAAATACCACAAGGACTAATTGGCACTGTCAAGAAACCTTCTTCACTTGCTCGGCGCGCAGCAATTGCAATGGTCACAGGAGCAGTATTGGGATACTGAGCATTAGCATAAAACATAGCCGTTCGCTCAGCGCAACAACCAGCAGGATAGGCAGCATTCTCTTGATTGCTTCCACAAACTACTACCCCATTCTCTAAAAGCAAGGCAGCTCCCACACAAAAATTGGAGTAAGGAGCATAACTTGTGTGCGTGGCTGCTTTAGCTTGTTCAATCAAATCAAAATCTTCAGGTGAAAGTCCTTCACCTTTAGGATAAAACTTGTAAGGAAGGACATATTGTGCTTTAGCCATATGCGATGCAAATGAAACGTGTAACAATGAATTATGGTCGGTAGTGCAAATATAAGGATAAAATTGAGATACCGTGCATTCTTATGAGCCTATTTTATTCCTCAAATCATAATTTATGTCCCAAATTCCAGCCTCTACCAAGCAGAATAAACACGTCTTATGGGATAATCCCAAAGACAAACAAAAAGTGGCCACAGCCCACAAAATTACTAAAGTTATTTTCACAATGCGTATCCCTCTATTTAACGCGACTTTTTGAACTCAGAAAAAGTTGTTGAGAAATATGCGATTCTCA
>CAJPLH010000071.1 GCA_905371275.1 Prevotellaceae bacterium | reverse complement strand
GTGGCTGCAGAGGGGATGAGCAAGAACAAAGGAGAGAGGAAGAGTGCGAGGAGGAAGAAGAAGGCCGTGGAGAAGGCTGTCATACCTGTGCGTCCGCCTTCTGCAATACCAGCAGAACTTTCCACGAAAGTGGTGACAGTGGATGTGCCCAATACCGCACCAACGCTGGTGGCAACGGCGTCGGCCATCATAGCTCCCTTGATGTTTTTCACGTTGCCAGCTTCGTCCATCATTTCAGTCTTCGCAGCTGCACCAATCAATGTGCCGATGGTGTTGAAGATGTCGATGAAGACGAGCACCAAAATGGTGAGAATCATATCGCCACTCAATACTTTGCTGAAATCCATTTGCAGGAAAGTGGGAGCGATGCTATGTGGCATACTGATGGGAGTGAAGTCAGCACCGATTTTGGTAACTCCCAAAGGAATGCCGATGAGGGTACAGATGATGATGCTGTAGAAGAGAGCACCACGCACGCGAAGTTTCATCAATACGGCACTTAAAATGATACCCAAGCAAGCCAAAGAGGAGGTGGCGTTGAAGTGACCGAGAGAAACAAGTGTGGCGTCATTGGCTACGATGATGCCTGAGTTTTTCAAACCCACGAAGGCGATGAAGAAACCAATACCGGCGGAGATGGCGAAACGCAAACTCTTGGGGATGCAGTTCACAATCTGTTCGCGCACATTGAAAGCTGTGAGCACAATGAAGATGAGTCCTTCGATGAAGACAGCAGCGAGCGATTGCTGCCAAGTGTAGCCCATAGTGAGGCAGAGAGTGAAGGCGAAGAAGGCGTTGATACCCATGCCCGGAGCTTGTGCAAAGGGAAGCTTCGCCATGAAGGCGATAAGGAGTGTGCCGATGGCAGAAGCCAAAGCGGTTGCCGTGAAGACAGCACCTTTCTCCATGCCGGTGTTAGCCAAAATGTCGGGGTTCACCGCAAGGATGTAGCCCATGGTGAGGAAGGTGGTGAGACCAGCCAACAACTCTGTGCGAAGATTGTGTTTTGTAGGATCAAAACCTACGAGGCGATAAAGGAATTGCATACGAAATGTATGGTTGATGAGTGAATGAATAATCAAAAGTGCCACCAGCTAGCAAGATAGTGCTTGAAAGGGCTGAAGCCTATCCGCATTGATCTAGCCAATGAGAAGGAGAGAAAATCAGCAGCATTCCTGAAACTTCCTCAGGGAATAAGTCAGGAATGCTGAGTTGTTGTTCGTTTGCGCTCTGGCGTTTTAGTTTAGAACGTCCACTTAGCAGCAAGTGTGGGATTGACGATGAGTTCACCACCCACAGCAAAGTTGTGGCTGATCTCAACTTCTGTACCAATGCTCAAGTTGAAGTTGGGATCTACGCCCTTCACCTTGTTAAGATTTACCCAAAGTTGAGGTTCGGTGAGGAAGATAACATTGTTCTTGCCAGTAACATAGTTGCGATCACCCCAAATATCAGCAAAACCATTGGTGGTCATCAAACCATTGGCGAAATGGTAGTACCAAGTACCGGTGAGCTGCCATGAAGCAGGGCTTTTTTGCTTAGCCAAATACTTGAACATGGGAGTCACAGTGAAACCAGCTTGGAAATCGGGACGATTCCACGCGTAGGTGACACCAGCGAGATAGTTGTGATTGAAAGAGAAACCATTGGTCAAACCACCATTGTATTCCACGTGAGCCAAGAAGGGAGAATTGCCCAACTTTATTTCACGAGATATTTCCCAATAAGCCAAGTTGACACCTTCTTCAACATAGTTCATATCAACGAAGAAGAAAGTGTTACCCCATTTGTCGGGACGGAACATTTCGACAGTGGTGGTGAGCTTGGGGCGCGTACTTTCTGTCTTATACAAATGACTACCGAAATCGTAGTGGAACTGGATGTTTTGCGCTTGAACTGCCACGCCTGCGGTGAGGAGAAAAGCAGCGAGAAGGAAGAGTTTACGGAACATATTGAGTAAATAGGTTATTGATTGCGATGAAAGAGGGAATGAGGGATAATTCAAGGGAGGTTATTTGCCCTCGTTGTGCTCGGGTTCTGGCGTTTCCACACGGTCTTCTGCACGTTCGGGGAGAACGAGGTTGAGCACCACTGCGATGATGGCGGAGAGTCCAATGCCGGCGAGAGAGAAGTTACCCCAAGAGAGAGAGGCTCCACCGATACCCGTAGTGAGGGTGACAGAGATAATCACCACGTTGCGCGAAGAAGCGAGATTGACCTTGCTGTGCAACATACTAGAAATACCAGCACCTGCGATAGTGCCAAAGAGCAACAGCATGATGCCACCGAGGATGGCTTGGTCGATGCTGCGAAGCAAAGCACTCACTTTGCCGATGAGAGAGAACACAATACCGGTTACGGCTGCGATGCGGAACACCACAGGAGCTGTGATTTTGGTCAAAGACATGGCCCCAGTCACTTCAGAATAAGTGGTCACGGGAGGACCTCCCACGAGTGCTGCGAAGACGCAAGCCAAACCATCGCCGAGCATAGTGCGGTGCAAACCAGGGTCTTTCACAAAGTTCTTACCCACTACGTTGTTCACCACGTAGACGTCGCCGATGTGCTCAATCACGGGGGCAATGGCTACGGGAATCATAAAGAGGATGGGTTCCCAAGAGAAAGTGGAGGGGAGGTGGATTTGGGGAAGTGCAAACCAGGGTGCGTCTGCAATGAGTTTAAAGTCGATGCCGTCGCTGAGTCCCGCGCCGTGCAACAAGAGGTCAGCCACATATCCCACGATGATGCCGAGGAAGATGGGGATGAGTTTCACCAAGCCTTTGGCATAGAGCGTCACGCAAATGGCGGTAGCGAGCGAAATGAGCGCAAGCAACCAATTTGATTGAGCCATCTTCACGGCTGCGGGTGCCAAAGACAGCCCGATGAGCATGATGATGGGACCAATGACGATGGGGGGGAATAGTCGGGAAATGAACTTCGTGCCGAAAGCGCGAATGAGTGCCGACATGGCAAAATAGACAAATCCCACTCCCAGAAGTCCGAAGAGTGCGCCTTGCAAACCGTAGATTTTTGTAGCGCTCACGATGGGAGCAATAAAGGCAAAGCTACTACCGAGGAAGATAGGAACTTTGCCTTTCGTGACAAGATGAAAAATAAGTGTGCCAACGCCTGCCGAGAACAAAGCTGTTGAAGGGTCAAGACCCACCAAAAGGGGGACAAGCACAGTGGCACCGAAAGCGACAAAAAGAAATTGCATACCTGCAATGACTTTTCGCGTTGGGGTGAGAAGAGGAGTTGTTTCTGACATAAATTTGTCTATATAGATACGATTAAACTCGTTTGGGATTCCGATTGAACTCGTTTGAAATTTAGATTAAACTCGCTTGAATCTTATTGAATTCATTTGTAATTTCAAACCAACTCATTGGGATTTCGAGTGCAAAAGTACATCTTTTTACTAATCTGCAAAAGATTGAAACCGCTCTACTCCTCAAAAACTTGCACATTTCACCTTGTTTGTGTGTAATTTTTCACATTTCAAATGTAAGAGGTGTTTGTTTTGTTATCTCTACTTTGTGTTTTGCATGGTTTCTTCTCAATGAAGCGCAAACATAGTAGGGCGTTTTGTTAAGATGTGGGGAAAAGAGAGAACCACTTAGTTCTGAGCATTCTTCTGCTTATTGCGCCATCCCTTGAGCAACAAAGTTATGGAAAGAGCGATGAAGGCAACGAGAATGAGCGACATCTCAAGAATGTGGTGAAGCGGATCCACCCAAATTTCGTTGAGGAGATTCATGCGTCCCAAAATTTCTACAGGAGTCCATATCACAATCACCGTGGCAATGGCAAAACGGATGGCACGTCCCCAATGAGCGATGCGCACCAAACGGCGCAACATGAAGAAACCACCCACTGCACACGCCAAACCGATGGATAGACTCACGGGATGGTGGTCGCCAAGGAAGACAGGGTCGTAGCAAAACATGAGCAACAAGTAGCAACTCCACATGATGAGGTTGAATTCCATGAATGTCACAATGGAGACGTGGCGCGTCATAGGGCGGAAAATCATCTTCGTTTTGTTGCGACTGAAGAGATGTTTTTGAATCCAGTTGAGAAAATCGCAGCCCGTTCGGATGCTAAAGAGGTAGATGAGCATAAACATAGACCAAAACCCAAAACTAGTGGGCATAATGAGGTATTCGGGACGCGTCAGCACCAATTGTTTGAGCTCCCCTTCGCGCAGATTGTGCACCAATTTTCCGTTGATGTGCATCACCGTAGTGGCTGTGCCGTCAAGATAAGTGGTTGTGGTGCTCACCACACCGTGTGCCAATTCGGGGTGAGTGCCAAATCGCTGCGCATAATAAAGGAATAGAAATTCCACCCATCCTGTCCAGAAGAGCAAAGCGCCCACAAGTCCGAAAATCGTTTGGCGTGTGTCGCCTTGTGCAAAGACACCGCGCATAGCCAAAAGGAGTCCTGCGAAACCCATAGCAAAGGCTGCGTAGTGAAGTGGGGTAGGGGGCAGAAAATGCTCCATCAAAATCATCATACCATGACCAAGGGGCATGAGAAACAATACGAGAAGAAAAGAAAGAATGCCTTTCATCTGAAAATATCAATTTGATTGTAAATGTGTAGAGCGATAAATGCGTTGAAGAATGGAAGCATCCAACGACGCCTACGCTGAAATATGAAAGAGTGGAAGAATAAATACATCCAATACTGAATGCGTCCAACCAAAGTTGCACCTCAAAAATAAAGTTGGACTACAAAAATACGAAGTTTTCTTAATATGCTGAGGCGTTTCTCCATTAAAATGTTTGATTAATTCTGCTAACTCTATCGTTAGCTGCGCAACGAGCGTGTTTGGAAAAGACTTTTTCTATAGGAAATGTGAAATGATGGAGGGATATTTGCCTGCTTCATCAAAAAATAGTAATTTTGCTGTGAAAGAAACGCTTCTGTTAAAGACGGCATCTAGCACAAACTTTCTTTGCGTTTAGTTTCCCTGCGAAACTTTCCTTGAGTTTTCGCACCATTATAGCAATTTATCTCACAATTCATCCATATGAAGTCACTCTTTTTGTCCACCTTCTGTTTGTTTTCTGCACTGTGTGTTGGCGCGCAAACGCTGGCTCCCTTCGACAGAAGTCATCTTGCCACCTTCGGGTTGAACAGTCCTGCCGACACCACCCTACGTTATACGCCAGAAGTGGCTAGCACTAACACCGCGATCGAACAACCGCTCTTCCCCACTTTGGCAAATATGGTGCCTTATCGCATTCCTGCCATTGCAGTGACCCCAAAAGGCAGGCTCATTGCTGTGAGTGACTATCGTCCCTGCGGCGCCGACATCGGTTTTGGAAGAGTAGACCTGCGCTATCGTCTGTCGAATGACAACGGCGGCACGTGGACACCTCAATATGTGTTGGCACAAGGCGATGGTGTGCAAGGCAGTCGCAAGTGCGGATATGGCGATGCTGCCATCGTGGCCGACCGCAAAAGTAACGAAGTAGTGGTGGTTTGTGTCACAGGCAACACCGTTTATGGTCATGCCACTACGACACGTCAAAACCCCAATCGCGTGGCGGTGATACATAGCACCGATGGTGGACGCACTTGGTCGCATCCCGCAGAAATAACAGAGTCTATTTATGGACTTTTCGACCAAAGCCAGCTAGGGCCTGTGCAGTCGCTTTTCTTCGGCAGTGGACGCATTTGTCAGAGCAATCGCATCAAAGTGGGCAAATACTACCGACTTTATGCTGCGCTCTGTGCTCGTCCTGGGGGCAACCGCGTGGTTTATTCCGACGACTTCGGACGCACATGGCATTCTCTCGGCACCATCCACACTTCGCCTGCGCCAAAGGGTGACGAACCCAAGGTGGAGGAATTGCCTAATGGCGATGTGGTGCTGTCGAGTCGCGCTTATGGTGGACGATTCTTCAATGTGTTTCACTATATGTCGCACGTCAATGGCACAGGTGCGTGGGAAAACGATGCTGTTCATTCGGCAGAAATGCCCAATGGGGTGAAAGCTTTGCAAAACAGTACGAATGGTGAGATTCTCATTGTCCAAGCCGTGGAGCGTGCCACGGGCAAAAAGATGCCTCTTGTCTTGCAATCTGTGCCTCTGGGGCCTGGGCGCGCCAATGTTGGTATCTATTTTAAACCCCTCACCTCAGCACAAACTTATGCCACTGCCAAAGATTTTGCCACAGACTGGAGCGGACCTTTCCAAGTGTCGGCACTGTTGAGTGCCTATAGCACGATGGTGCAACAAAAAGACGGTCGCATCGCTTTCTTCTATGAAGAAGAAACCTACGGCAAGGGCTTGTGCTACACCAATATGTATCGTCCGCTCACGCTCGAACAAATCACAGGCGGAAAGTTTGCGGCTATTTCCAACAAAGGATCAGTCAATAAACGAAAATAAGTTCAATCAGCAAAGCGCAGCGTTCTTGTGTCTTTGCTTTGACCAATAAGACAAGCAACGACTTTATGGCTCTTCAAATTTACAACACCCTCTCTCGCACCAAAGAACTCTTCAAACCCATTCACGAAGGCCGCGTTGGCATGTATGTGTGTGGACCCACCGTTTATGGTGATGCACACCTCGGACACGCGCGTCCTGCCATTACCTTCGACCTCCTCTTCCGTTACCTCAAACACTTGGGATATGCCGTCCGCTATGTGCGCAACATCACCGATGTGGGGCATTTGGAGCACGATGCCGACGAGGGTGAGGACAAAATTGCGAAAAAAGCTCGATTGGATCAACTCGAACCCATGGAAGTGGCGCAATTCTACACCAATCGTTTCAATGCGGCAATGGCACAACTCAATGTGCTTCCTCCTTCGATTGAACCTCATGCTACGGGACATATTATCGAACAAATCGAACTTGTGAAACAAATTCTCGCGGCAGGTTATGCTTATGAAAGCAATGGTTCGGTGTATTTCGACGTGGTGAAATACAATGAAGACTATAAATATGGTATTCTTTCGGGACGCAATCTCGAAGAAGTGCGCGATGCGAGTCGAGAACTCGATGGCGTGGGCGAAAAGCGTCATCAAGTGGACTTTGCCCTTTGGAAAAAAGCCAGTCCTGCACACATCATGCGTTGGCCCTCTCCGTGGGGCGATGGTTTCCCAGGGTGGCACTGCGAGTGCACAGCCATGGGACGCAAATATCTCGGGGAAGAATTCGACATCCACGGCGGTGGTATGGATTTGATGTTCCCACACCACGAGTGCGAAATTGCACAGTCGCAAGCCTCACAAGGACACGCTATGGTGCACTACTGGATGCACAACAACATGATTACCATTGCCGGTAAGAAGATGGGCAAGAGCTATAACAACTTCATCACCCTCGATGAGTTCTTCTCGGGCAGTCACGAATTGCTCTCTCAACCCTTCTCACCGATGACGATTCGTTTCTTCATCCTTCAGGCGCATTATCGTTCTACGCTCGACTTCAGCAACGATGCGCTCCTAGCTTCGCAAAAGGGACTCGAGCGTTTGATGGATGCTCTCCGCGCTTTCGATCGCATCACCCCCTTGGCAGAAGGCGAAACGCCTAAGGGCGAAGTGGTAAGTGCAGAGTGGGTGGCCGATTTGCGCCAGCGTTGCTATGATGCGATGGACGATGATTTGAACAGTCCCATCGTCATCTCCTATCTCTTCGAGGCTTGCCGCACCATCAACTCATTGGCGGACGGCAAAATGTCGATTGCTGCCGAAACACTGGCTGCACTCCGCGAGGTGTTCCACACCTTCTGCTTCGACATCCTCGGACTCACCGCAGAAGAAGGCGGAAATGCTGCCCGCGAAGCCGCATTCTCTTCTGCCATCGACCTCTTGTTGGAAGTGCGCGCTAAGGCAAAAGCCAACAAAGACTGGGCAACGAGCGACCAAATTCGCGACCAACTGGCGGCTCTCGGCTTTGCCGTGAAAGACACCAAAGACGGTGCCACTTGGAAACTCGATAAGTAAGAGGTAACTTTCGCACAGTCTGCTCTGCAGCAAGAGTGGACTTGCGAAGGAAAATCACACGCAGACGCAACACCACCGTTACGTTTTCCCTCAGTTTTCATTTTCAGTTATCTCTTTATCCCATGTCTTCTCTTCCACTTTCCACAGCTCCTTCGGACACTTCTCTTACCACTCAGGCAGAAGACGAACGCTGGATGCGACGTTGTTTGCAATTGGCGCGACAAGGCGAACTCACCACGGCTCCCAATCCGATGGTGGGCGCGGTGATTGTGTATGGCACTGGTGCAGATGCACGCATTCTTGGCGAAGGTTATCATCTTCGTCCTGGTGAAGGGCATGCAGAAGTATTGGCGTTTCGTGCAGTTCGTCCCGAAGAACGTCCGCTCCTTGCCGAAAGCACCATCTACGTCACCTTAGAACCTTGTTCTCACTACGGACGCACTCCGCCTTGTTCCGCCTTAATCATCAAAAACAAGGTGAAACGTTGCGTCATCGGCTCGGAAGATCCTTTCCGCAAAGTCTGTGGCCGTGGCATAGCTATGCTGCAAGAAGCCGGCATAGAAGTTACAGTGGGTGTGTTGCGCGAGGAGTGCATTTATCTCAATCGCAAATTCTTTTGCCAAAACGTGTTGCGTCGTCCCTTTATCACCTTGAAATGGGCTGCCACCTCCGATGGGTTCATCGACCGCTCGCGAAGTTTGGATGAAAATGGAGAAGTGTCTGCAGCACCGCTCCGACTTTCTTCTCCCTCGTCCCTATTGCGTGTGCATCACTTTCGCGCCACTCACCAAGCCATCCTAGTGGGGCGCAAAACCTTCCAACTCGATACCCCAAAACTCAATGTTCGCTGCTGGCCAGGTGCGTCCCCCCTCCGTTGCGTCTTGGGCAGTGTGGACGAACGTGCGCTTTCTGCTGGTTTTCAAGCCTATGCCGATATCGACGCCTTGCTCGAAGGACTGCGTCGCGACGGCATACAATCGCTCTTTGTGGAAGGGGGACAAGCCACTTTGCAAAGTTTCATAGAGCGCGACCTATGGGATGAGGCTTGGGAAGAGATATCTCCGCAGCGCATCGGCGAGGGCGTGCCTGCTCCCACGATGCCCCACATCTTCACCGCGCAAGAAGAAGAGCATTTCGGTCGCACCTATCGCCACTGGCTCAGCCCTGTTTTGGCGAAAAATTATGTGGATTTCTAAGGAAACGACCTAAGATGATTTTTACCCTCAAAAAGCATTTAAATGGTATTACAATATAGGAATACGTGCCTTGTATGTCGCAGATTTCCTATTCATTCAGAAATACGCACTGACAAGTTAAAGAAGACAGCCACCACGGCAGCGACAGCCA
>CAJPLH010000070.1 GCA_905371275.1 Prevotellaceae bacterium | reverse complement strand
GATTAAGTTTCAGCGCATTATCTTTGTAGTTCGCCGAGAAAGTGGTAATTTCGCACATTGATAGGCTTGTTGTAGACTTTCGAAAAGAACCGCTGTGAAAACTACCATTTCAGGCGGTTTCCACAGAAACAACACTGCGCGCTTTTGCTCCAGATGGCACGGAAGTTTTGCAACTCCCCAACACTCACCCAAGACAATAAAGTCTTATAAAACAGAAAGACAACATTATGGCTTGTATTCTACATATTGATTCCTCCACCACAGTTTGTTCGGTGGCCGTGTCAGAAGATTCCAAAGTGATTTTTGAAAAACAAACCCTCGAAGGACCTTCGCACGCCACAGTGCTGGCTCCCTACGTGGACGAAGCCTTGAGTTTTATTGAAAGTCACGCCATTCCCCTCGATGCAGTGGCCATTTCTTCAGGCCCCGGCAGTTACACAGGGCTTCGCATTGGCACCTCAGTGGCAAAAGGTGTGGCTTATGGTCGCAACGTGCCTTTGATTGCTGTGCCCACTTTGAAACTCATCACGGTGCCCACCTTGCTTTTCGACGACGATATGCCCGAAGATGCCTTGCTCGTGCCTATGATTGATGCCCGACGCATGGAAGTTTATGCTGCCGTGTATGATCGCGCACTCCGTCCGCTGCGAGAGGTGCAACCTGATATCGTCACGGCCGACACCTACAAGGAATGGTTGGATCGCGCACCCGTCTATTTTATGGGCAATGGTGCCGAGAAGTGCAAAACGGTGATCGACCATCCCAACGCGCGCTTCGTTGATGACGCACATCCTTTGGCCAAATATATGGCTCCTTTGGCAGAAAAGGCTTTCCTCGATGGCAAATTTGAAGATTTGGCCTATTTTGAACCTTTCTATCTCAAGGATTTCCAAGCCTCACAACCCAAAAAACTTTTGTAAACATCGATGCTCTATAACACTCAACTAGCTCCTTTGCGCATGAAAGTCTATGGACGCGAGGTACAAAAAATGGTGGACTACGCACTAACGATAGAAGACCGCACAGAACGTCAAGCTTATGCCCACAGCATCATGACAGCGATGAAGATTGTGGCGCAAGTGCTTCATCCCACACAAGAGGAAAATGAAAAGTTGTGGAATCATTTGGCACAGTTGTCTGACTATCAACTAGACATTGACTACCCCTACACCATCACTCCTCACGAGGAAGAAGATTGCGCGCCACACTTGGCCTATTCGCAACAACATCCACGCTTGCGACACTATGGTGTTTTGGTGCAAAATCTTCTCGTCAAGGCAGCCAACAAAGAAAATCCCGATCATCGTGTCCTGGGCATAAAGACTGCAGCTGGTCGTATGCGCGAAAACCTCTATGCGGTGCGTGGCGATATGCCCTCCAACGAACGCATTGCGCACGACATCGAATTGCTCACTAACGGACGCATTTCACAAGAAGAAGCGCTTTCGCTTATTTCCTAATCTCAACATTCAACTCCTCCCTCCGTATGGCTTCATTCCTCATCGAAGGCAACCATCGTCTCCAAGGCGAAATCACTCCTCAGGGAGCTAAAAACGAAGCACTCCAAGTAATCTGTGCCACCCTTCTCACCGAAGAAGAGGTGCGCTTGCAAAATGTTCCCGACATTCTCGACGTCAACAACTTGATTCTCTTGTTGCAAGACATTGGGGTGAAGGTGAAACGCAACGCCCCTGGCGACATCACTTTTCAAGCAGATAGCATCAATCTCGACTATCTTCGCAGCGAAGAATACCTAGAACGCTGCTCTTCGCTCCGCGGTTCTATTTTGACTATCGGACCATTGGTGGCTCGTTTCGGACACGCCGTGGTGAGCAAACCTGGTGGCGACAAAATTGGTCGCCGTCGTCTTGACTCCCATTTCTATGGCCTGCAATGTTTAGGGGCGTCTTTCAGCACAGATGCCGACCACCAGTTGTTTGAAATCAAAGCCGACCATTTGCAGGGGGCTTATATGCTTTTGGACGAAGCCAGTGTGACGGGAACAGCCAACATTCTTATGGCTGCCGTGCTGGCAGAGGGAACAACCACGATTTACAACGCCGCTTGCGAACCCTATATCCAACAACTTTGCCATTTGCTCAATCGTATGGGAGCAAACATTTCGGGCATTGCGTCTAACCGCTTGACAGTCGTGGGCACTAAACGCTTGCGCGGAGCAACTCATCGCATTCTTCCCGATATGATTGAGGTGGGTTCGTTCATTGGCATGGGAGCGATGGTGGGCGATGGGCTGACCATTAAGTCGGTATCTTTGCGCGACTTGGGCATCATTCCCGATGCGTTTCGCCGCTTGGGCATCCAAATTGAGGTGCAAGGTGACGACTTGTTCATTCCAGGCCGACAAAACTATGAGATTGAGAGTTTCATCGATGGGTCGTTGATGACTTTGGCCGATGCTCCTTGGCCAGGTCTAACGCCTGATTTGCTCTCCATCTTGATTGTAGTGGCTACGCAGGCAAAGGGAAGTGTGCTTTTCCATCAAAAGATGTTTGAAAGCCGTCTTTTCTTTACCGACAAACTCATTGATATGGGCGCACAAATCATCTTGTGCGATCCGCACCGCGCTGTGGTGGTGGGACACAATTTTGAGCATCAACTCCGTGCGCGCCGTATGGCAAGTCCCGACATTCGCGCCGGAATTGCCTTGTTGATTGCGGCCTTGAGCGCAGACGGAACGAGCCGCATCGACAATGTGGAACAAATTGACCGCGGTTATGAACACATCGAGCACAGACTCAACGCGCTCGGTGCTAAAATCACTCGCATCTAAAGTTGCTACGTGCTGCATTGACCGTTGCTCTAGCACTCACACATTAGTTGCGTAGACGCTCCACGCATTAATAATAGAAAGAACACGGAGTCACCAACTTCTATCCTTTTCAGTCTATATCTTTCCACTTTTTCTCAATGATTACCCCCGAAGAAGTTTTTCAGATAGGTCGCATCACGCGCACCCACGGCATCCACGGAGAAGTGGAATTGCAATTCACCGACGACATTTTCGATCGTGCCGAAGCCGAATATCTCGTTTTGCGCATTGATGGGCTTTTCGTTCCCTTTTTCTTTGAAGAATATCGTTTCAAAAACAACGAAGCGGTTATCATCAAATTTGAGGAAGTGGAAGACGATGTTACTGCGCGCCGACTAGTGGGACTTCCTGTGTTTTATCCTCACCAATTTGTGGACGAAGAAGAGCACGAAGAACTGACTTCTCTCAATGCTTTCACCGGTTTTCAGTTGTTGCTCGTGGATGAAGCCAACACTACCGAAGAACAATTGGCTACTTACGAACTCGGAAGGATAAGTCAGGTGAACACCTCGACGGCTAACACATTGCTCACCGTGGAAACAGAAGAAGGTGATGAACTACTCCTTCCGCTTCACGATGATTTTGTGGTGGATTACAGTGTGAAAGACCGCTATTTGCTGTTGAATTTGCCCGAAGGCATCCTTGACCTCAATGCTTGATGCCGACAAATAATATGAAAAGAATTGCGATTTTAGGTGCCACTGGCTCCATTGGCACACAAACTTTGGACGTGATTCGCGAACATCGCGATAAATATGAGGCTTATGCACTCACTGCTGGAAGAAACGCTGATTTGCTCATTGCACAAGCACGCGAATTTCAGCCCGAGGTCGTGGTGATTGCCGATGAAACTCTATACGATAAGGTCAATACAGCTTTGGCTGATCTTCCCATTAAAGTGTGGACGGGCGCAGAGGCGCTTTGCGACGTGGCACGTTTGGGCGATGTGGACATTGTGGTCACCGCTATGGTGGGTTTTGCCGGTTTGCGCCCCACGATTGCCGCAATAGAAGCGCACAAAACGATTGCTTTGGCCAACAAAGAAACGTTGGTGGTGGCTGGCGAACTCATTACTGAATTGGCGGTGCGCAACCGCGTGGCGATTCTGCCCGTGGACAGCGAACACAGTGCGATATTCCAATGCTTGGTGGGCGAAGATGGCAATGCCATCGACAAAGTGTTGCTCACAGCTTCGGGAGGACCTTTCCGCAAATTCTCGCTCGAAGAATTGCAAACAGTGACGGCTGCACAGGCTTTGCAGCATCCGAATTGGGAGATGGGTGCAAAAATCACCATCGACAGTGCGACGATGATGAACAAAGGTTTTGAAATGATTGAAGCCAAATGGCTCTTCGGTCTTACGCCAGAACAAGTGGAAGTGGTGGTGCATCCCGAAAGCATCGTGCACAGTGCGGTGCAGTTAGCAGACGGCTGCGTGAAAGCACAAATGGGATTGCCCGATATGCGTCTGCCCATCCAATACGCGCTCTCCTTTCCACGTCACGACAATTTAAGCGGTGGTCGTCTTGATTTGACGGCATTGGGAAAGCTCACCTTTGAACGTCCAGATTTCGAGCGTTTCGACTGTTTGCGCATCGCCTATGAAGCGGTGGCTGTCGGAGGAAATATGCCTTGCGTTGTCAATGCTGCCAACGAGGTGGTGAATTTGGCTTTTCGAGAAGGACGCATCGGTTATCTAGACATTGCGCGCCTCATCAGAAGAGCGATGAAAGAAGCCACTTTCATTGAGCATCCCACACTTGACGACTATTTCGAGTCGGACACAGAAGTGAGAAAGTTGGTGGCTGCAATGATTGATTAGTGGTTAATGGTTTTGTGACCAACCATTTTACGAAACGTTCTTTCTCTCAACGAACTACAATAAACAAACAAGCAACTCATTCTTCTTATGGAAGTATTTTTGATTAAAGCCCTTCAGCTCATTTTGAGCATCTCAATTCTCGTGATTCTCCACGAAGGAGGACACTTTTTCTTTGCCAAAGTGTTTGGCATCCGCGTGCATCGCTTTAGCCTTTTCTTTGACTTCTGGAAAGGTGGCAAAAAGAAGGCACTAAAACTAGGCCGTTGGGGCAACCCTGATTTTGTCATTGGTTGGCTGCCTTTCGGTGGTGATGTTGAAATCGCAGGAATGGTGGACGAAAGTAGTGACGCTGAAGCTGTGGCGAAAGAAGAAGCCTCGCTTCCTGCTAATGAATTGTTCAAAAACAAACCTGCTTGGCAACGTCTTTTCGTGATGGTGGGCGGTGTTTTGGTGAATTTCCTCCTTGCACTCTTCATCTATGCTATGCTCTTGTGGTCGAATGGCGAACAACGCGTTCCGCTCAAAGGAATCTCTCACGGTATGTCTTTCAACACTGAAGCGAAGAAATTAGGTTTCCAAGACGGTGATCTCATCACGGGAGTGGACAGCAAGACTTACACATACCTTGACCACGTGGCTTTGCTCCGCGATTTGGGCGATGCGCACACGGTGCACGTGTTGCGCAACGGAAAACAACTCGACATCAACATCGAGGGTGGTTTCGATTTGCTCAAAGCTTTGAAACAACAACCTCCTTTCGTTGCACTGACATTGCCCTCTGTGGTGGACAGCGTGCTGGCAGAAAGTCCTGCAAAGAGAGCTGGATTGCACAAAGGGGACACTATTATTGCTCTGAATGGACACGAGGTGAGCACTTGGAACGAGATTGACAATTTGCTTTATCCCATCCAAGATAAAATTGCTGCTGCAAAAGGTAATGGTGTTGATGCCAAACTCTTGCAAACAACCCTCGTGGTGAAACACGCAGCGCAAGACAAAAAACAAATGCTGAATGGGGCTGCCGATACGCTCCGTTTCTCTCTGAATGCGGAAGGAAAGTTGGGTGTGACGAAACACAATGTCCTTTTGGATTATCCCACCGAAAAGATCAACTATAGTTTCCTTGAAGCGATTCCTGCTGGTATTTCTCACGGACTGACTGTGCTCAAAGGCTATGTGAGCGATTTGCGCTATCTCTTCTCAGCTGATGGTGTGAAGAGCGTTGGATCGTTTGGCGCAATCGGTAGTATGTTCCCTTCTGTTTGGAATTGGACTGCTTTCTGGAGTCTTACTGCTTTCATCTCGTTGATGCTTGCTTTTATGAACTTCCTCCCCATTCCTATGCTCGACGGTGGCTACATCTTCATCACACTCATTGAAATCATCACTCGTCGCCGCTTGTCTGACAAATGGATTGGCTATGTGAACACCGTAGGTTTCTACTTTGTGCTGGGTTTGATGGCATTGGGCATCTTCAACGACGTCGTGCGTTTCATTTTCTAAAACACCCAACACTATCCCCAAAAGGTGCGTGGGACGTTTTCCTGCGCACCTTTGTTATTACTCTTTAAGAAGCTCTCCTCTCACACGTCCGACAACTTATGTCAAACGCTTCAACACTAAAATCGAAAACCGCAAAAGGTTTGTTGTGGGGTACGCTCAGCAATGGCGCACAACAAGTGCTCACTCTCGTGTTCGGCATTTGGTTGGCACGTATGCTTTCCACTGCCGACTACGGAATGGTGGGACAACTCACGATATTCTCTCTGATTGCTTCGACCATTCAGGAAAGTGGTTTCACCGCTGCTTTGGTGAACCGTCCCACCATTGAACACCGCGACTACAACGCTGTGTTTTGGTTTTCACTTCCTGCGAGTTTGTTGCTCTACACGCTCCTCTTTTTCGCAGCTCCATTCATTGCCGACTACTATCGCGATGCACGACTGATTCCGCTTTCGCGCTACCTTTTTCTTTCGTTCATCATCTCGAGCATGAGCATTGCGCCTTCTGCTTTATTGCTGAAACAAATGAAAGTGCGCGAAAAGACGCTCTCTAACCTCATTGCTATGATTGTGTCGGGCATTGTGGGTATCACGCTGGCTTATCATCATTTCGAATACTGGGGCATTGCTACACAAACGCTTGTTTATGTGGGACTCAACACTGCGCTCTATTGGTGGTTTGCGCGCTGGCATCCTACTTTTCAATGGGATTTCTCGCCCGTGCGACAGATGTTTGGATTCAGCAGTAGACTGCTCATCACTAATTTGGTGAGTCATATCAACAACAATTTCTTTTCGCTTATTCTCGGACGCGTTTATAATGCGCAAATGGTGGGGAACTACACGCAAGCGAATAAGTGGAATTTTATGGGACACTCTGTGGTGACGGGCATTGTGAACGGAGTGGCACAACCGCTCTTTGTGGAAACACAAGACGATCGCGAACGTCAAGCGCGCGTGTTTCGCAAGATGCTGCGATTTACTTGCTTTTTGGCGTTTCCCATTATGTTTGGTCTTTCTATCATCAGTCGCGAATTGATACTCATTGCACTGGGAGAGAAGTGGGAAATGGCTACGCGCATCTTGATGCTACTTTGCATCAGTGGGGCTTTTTTGCCTGCGTCTACGCTCTACACGCAATTTCTTTTGAGCCGCGGACGTTCGGGCACGTATATGTGGGGCTTAATTGCGATGGTGATTTGTCAGCTCATCGCTGCCATCTTCAGTGCGCCGTTTGGTGTGATGGTGATGTTGCTTCCTTACATTATTATCAATTTTCTCTGGGTGGGTGTTTGGCACTTCTTCGTGCGACAAGAACTTTGCATTGGTTATTGGCAGGTGTTGTGCGACATTGCTCCTTTCCTTTTGGTTTCAGTGGGCGTGATGGGCGGTGTTTATCTCGGCATTGAACAACTGAAATGGTCGCTTCTGGCTAGTCTATTGGCGAAGATTGTGTGCGCTGCTCCACTCTATCCTTTGATACTCTGGATGTTGCACTCCGACATTTTGCAAGAAAGCATTGATTATCTCCTCAAAAAAAGACGTAAAGTATGAGCCATTCAGCGCAAAATAACAAGCAGGTGATTCCTATTTTCTTTACCTTTGACGAGAACTATGTGGTGCCTGCCATTGTTACCTTTTTCTCGCTCCTGCACCACGCGGAGAAGAGCCACTGCTACGAACTTTATGTGTTGCATCCTGGGATTTCAGCAAAGGCTCAACGTGAATTGCAACGCGTTGTTGGGAAATTCCCACACGCTTCTTTGCATTTTTACGATACGTCAAATGATGCTATTGCGCAGGAATGTCCGAGTAAATCACACTTTTCAAAAGAGATTTATTTCAAACTGTGCGCGCCTGAACTTTTTTCTCAACACAAACGTGTGCTTTGTTCTGATGTGGATGTGGTATTTCTAGGCGATGTGTCGGAAGCGTTTATGGCATTTGCTGATGAAGATTTCTATTATGCTGGTGTAGACACGATACTTCCTACTTCGCGTGCTGCTCTCTATCGGTCGTTTTCTGAACAAGAACAGGATTTACTCTCTAAAGAGATTGCTGCGGGTTTCCTTCTTTTTAATCTTGAAACTTTGCGACGCGACAAGATGCAAACTACTTGGACGGAGTTTTATCAGAACAATTATGCGCGTCTGCCTTTTCCTGAACAAGACTGTATGGCGATTTGTGCAGGACATTCCGTTAGACATCTGTCTATGCACTATTGTGTTTGCAATTCTTATTACAAAGTAGATCCGCAAACGACTCCTTTCTACGAATTTTGTCAGTCGCTTCCCAAAGATGATGCTGAACGTCGTCGCATCTTCTCCGACGCGCTTGCCCATCCCATCCAACTGCACTTCATCGGTGCTGCTAAACCTTGGAATGCTTTCGGGGTTTCTCGACAGCGCATTTGGTTCAAATATCTATGGATGAGTGGTGCAGCGGGCTATTATGTTTTAGAACTTCCTCGCATCATTCGACAGCGACTGAGACGCTACAGTGTTTCGCGCTTTTTCCAGAAACTTAAAACGCGACTATTCGGAAAGTAGCAGCAATTCTCTCCCCACTTCCACAGCGCAACTTTCCTGTTTCTAGTGCGATGGTAGCAACAAATCTTACCACTTTCCACGATTTCTCGCTTGAATATCGGTTTGTCTGCGCAGAAACTCGTACATTTGCACTAAGCAATCCCTTTCAGATTCTATGATAGCTCAAAAGAAAATAGTGGTTTACACGTCTGGTACTTTCGATATGTTCCATTCGAACCACCTTAAAATGATAAAATACGCTCGCGGACTGGGTGATACGCTCATTGTGGGCGTAAGCACTGACGAGTTAGTTAGCAGTTATAAGCGTCCCCCCGTGATTCCTTTCGAAGAACGTCTTGCTATTTTGGAAGCGCTTCGTTATCCCGATGTGGTGATTCCTCAACGTACGCTCGATCACACGGAGATTGTCAAAAAACTCAACATTGATGTATTTGTGGTGGGCGATGACTGGACAGGAAAATACGACTACCTCAAAGAACTTGGGGTGGATGTCTTCTATTTTCCTTATGGTGATGGCGTGAGTTCGACGAAGATTAAGGAAGAAGTTCTTAAGAACTATCAAGACCTTAAAAGTAAAGTGGAAACACGTGTGAATCCTGACGTTAAAGTGAAGGAATAGATATTAGACGTTAGAG
>CAJPLH010000069.1 GCA_905371275.1 Prevotellaceae bacterium | reverse complement strand
GTATGTAAGTTTCATCTCATAACTTCAATGCCACATTAACTCCCCCTCGAAGCCTTTATAAGAAGTTGCGATAGCACAGAATGAGTCCCTTGTACGACGCATCATATCTACCGTCCTATCCGATAAGCCATTCTTCTGGATTTCTATTCTGCGTTGTTTCATCGTGTTTTCGAAACAATGCCACCTATTCCTTATAGTATTTCCCCTGCCACGAATCTCTTCTTCGTAATTCCTTTTCCACCAAAGCCACAAACTCATAGTTTTTCAGCCCCCATTCAGGAGCTAGCAACAAGGCTTGAGGAGAAGACGAAGTGAAGCGTTCAACAACAAGATTGGGTCGCAATTTTTCGAGAAAATCGACTATTATTGCTGCGTACTCTTCGGCTGTGTAGAGGTAATAATCGGACTGAAAAGTAGGTTCCTGCGCAGCTCTCTCCCGTTGTTGCAAAAACTCGCGAGCCATTGCTGTTCCACGAATGATTTGAAGTTGATGGAGTTTTAGAGTGTCTATGGGAAGCTGATTGATAATTTCGGCTTGCCCCACAGTAAAATCGCGTGTTTCCCCCGGTAGCCCTAGAATGAAATGAGCTCCGACAGGAAGACCACGGTCTGCAGTGCGTTGTATGGTGCCTACTGCACACTGATAAGTGTGACCACGGTTGATGCGTTGCAGAGTAAAGTCGTTGGTGGATTCGACTCCATACTCAACAAGCACAAATTTTTCGCGATGCAACTCTGCTAAATAATCCAATAATTCATCGGGCATACAGTCGGGTCGAGTGCCAATAACTAACCCCACGACATCGGGCACGGCAAGGGCTTCTTCGTATAGTCGTACCAAATGCTCCTGCTCGCCATAAGTGTTGGTGTAGGCTTGAAAATAAGCCAAATACTTCATACTTTTGTCTGCATCCGACAAATCTTTACCACGCTGTTGAGCCCTTTTTTCTTGCGCTCTTCGAAAGAACGTTTTACCACGTTCCAATTGTGCGCGAACACTTTCTTCTGTAGAACAATAATCAGGATTGAAAGATTGATTATTGCAATATGTACAACCTCCACTTCCCACTAATCCATCACGGTTGGGACAAGTGAAGCCTGCATTTATAGAAATTTTCTGTACCTTAAAAGGAAAAAAGCGATCGATGAAAGTAGAAAACGAGGTATAGCGTGGCGAATGATTCATTAGAATGACATAGAATATAGACGAAGATGCGAACGAGCGATGATAATTTGCGTGGAAAGCAAAAGTTAGTTGCGAAACCAGGGGATTGTTGGTTGATTATAAAACTTCGCACCGCGCATCGGGATAGCGAGAAAATAGTAAATTGTCGTACAAAGATACAGCTTTCGGTCGATTAAATCCTTCTTTTTTTGTAAATTCGCACCATAGAATACACCTCTCCTAAAGTTTTCGCTTATGATTCTAGCGCATATAGAGGATTCTGAGCGTTATTACTCGCTTCATCCTCTTTTCAAACAACTGTTTGATTACGTCAAAACTCACGATTTGTCTCAGGTTCCAGCAGAACGCATCACCCTTGATGGCGAACGTCTTTTTATAAATGTAGCTGATGCCTCGCTCAAATCTCCCGAAGAACAAGTGCTTGAAGTACATCGTCGCTACATAGATGTGCATTTTCCCCTTTCTAGTAGTGAAGTAATGGGTTGGTCGCCTTTGCAGGGATTGCAAACTGAAAGCGTGAATCCTTTTAATGAAGAAGATGACTATGCTGTTTATGCAGAACCTGCGCAAACATACCTCACGATTCGCCCTGGAGAATTTGTCATAGTCTGGCCTGAAGATGCGCACGCCCCTATTATTGGTGAAGGAAAACTGCGCAAACTCATTGCCAAGGTGCTTATTGACTCACCGCTCGATTAAATCCAATCAGTACTTAGAGCCTAGGAAACAATCCTTTCACTAATGAGTTGCACTATTACTGACTAATTTCGGAGATATTGTACAGCTATTTCTTTTGCTGCACCAAAACAAACACTCGCTCCTTTCCTAGATTTATTTCTCAATATCATTTGCAAATGCTCAACGAAAAAGATAAAGAAGTCCTTGCTGCAAAAGGCATCACGGAACAACAACTCAATCAACAATTAGCAGACCTCCGCGTTGGTTTTCCTTTTCTCGAACTTTCTGCCGCTGCTTCATTAGAAAATGGAGGAATCTATGCTCCTTCTCCCGAAGTGCGCAAAGCCTATCTGCGTGCTTGGCAAGATTATGTAGCAGATGCAGAACACGAAGTGGTAAAATTTGTACCTGCTTCGGGAGCTGCCAGTCGAATGTTCAAAGACCTTTTTGCTTTTCTCGACGGAGAAAATGAAACACTCGACACTGACTTTTTAAAATGCTTCTTCGAACATCTTCCACAAGCGGCTTTCTTGCAAGATTTAGACGAAAAACTTCAAGAATTGCACGGCAAGTGTAGTGCAGACCTCGTTGCAGAAGGCGATTTCAAATCTGTTGTTGCTGCATTGCTAGGCACACGAGGCCTCAACTATGGTCATCTTCCAAAAGCTCTTTTGAAATTCCATCGCTATGAGGATGGCAGCAGCAGAACTCCTTTTGAGGAACATCTCGTTGAAGGCGCATTGTATGCTAAAAATGCAGAAGGAAAAGTGCAACTTCACTTCACCGTTTCCCCCGAACATCGCAGTCTGTTTGAAGCACTGGCTACAAAGGCAAGCCAACAACTTGGCACACAATATCAAGCCCAATATAGTATTAGTTTTTCAGAGCAGAAATCATCAACCGACACCATTGCGGCCAATGCCGATGGTAGTCCGTTCAGAGATGCAGAAGGTGCGCTCGTTTTTCGTCCCGGTGGGCACGGTGCATTGATTGAAAACCTCAACGACATTGACGCAGACATAGTTTTTGTAAAGACCGTAGACAATGTTTCTCCCGACAGTTTGAAAGCAGAAACGGTAGAAAACAAACAACTTCTAGCAGGTTTGTTGGTTAGTCTTCAAGCCAAGAGCTTTGAATATCTCGAAGAATTGGAAGAAGGAAACGTCAGCGAGGAACGCCTTCAAGAGATGTTGCATTTCCTTGAACACGATTTGCACTACCAAAGCGACACGGCCAGTGGTTTAGACGGTTTGGAATTGCTCGACTATCTCTATACTCGCCTTAATCGTCCTATTCGCGTGTGTGGTATGGTGCGCAACGTCGGCGAACCTGGTGGAGGTCCTTTCTTAGTCTACAACACAGATGGTAGCATATCGCTGCAAATTCTCGAAAGTAGTCAGATTGACATGAACGATGCCGCCAAGAAACGTCTATTTGCTGAGGGTACACATTTCAACCCCGTAGATTTGGTGTGCGGTTTGCGCGATTTCAATGGTGAGAAATTCCATTTGCCTGATTTTGTAGACCCCAACACTGGATTTATTTCTCACAAATCGAAAGACGGTAAGGAACTTCTTGCCCTTGAACTCCCAGGTTTGTGGAATGGTGCAATGAGTGATTGGAATACTGTCTTCGTTGAAGTGCCTCTTGCCACCTTCAACCCTGTCAAAACTGTAAACGATCTTTTCCGCCCACAGCATCAACTCTAGGATGCTGTGGCGACTCTTCTCCTCACTTTCTGACTACGCCAATTAGCCAACGTAGATTTCTGTTCTTCATTGAATATGTCGAAGTATAGTTCACGCAAGAAAGCTCCCAACGATATTCTTTTTCTTTTTGCCACCGCCCATTTACTTGTGGCAAATTGGTACTTAAATGACGATGCCCCAGTTCTGTCGTCTATGTTACTCGGCACAGTTCCCGTGCTAGGTTGCGTAGTTTTGCGACAGCTCCCGTGGATACTCGTCAATGGTCGTTGGAATTGGAGAAGTTTCTGTTTTTTCCTTTGCGCTATTGCGTTCTCCGTCTTTGTGATATGGACGCAGGGTTATCAAACTTGGTGGTTGGGAATTGTACTGTTCGTCTTTTTCCTACTCTCACTCATTGGTATGCAAGTGCACCGCTGGACAAGTATTCTGATGGGCGTCTGCTGTGCTATAATGGGGTGGTTGTTACTCTAAGGCCAAGCACACCTCTGTGATTATTCGGCATTGATTGCTTTTCTTTTTTAGAGGATTCTAGAGAAACACAAACAGGATGAAACTACGATTTGTGCGTTTCATCCTGTTTTCTTTTTACCCCAATCGGTCATTAGTTTCTGAACCAATTGAGGTTTTATCTATGGGGAAAACTCCGATGGTATGGTTTATGACAAGAAAAATCTCCCCTAATCGCGTAGACTAGGGGAGATGAAAAATGCTATTTCACAGGAGTGTACTTACCTGAGGGGTCAGGGTTGTTGTAATCCGTTACGGCAGTGTTGAAGACACCTTCAAACTTGGGAAGCACTAGGTTCATCCAAGCTGGACGACCCTTCGTGTTGTACTGTACTTCTTCTGGGACGTTAGTACCATCATAAGCACGAGTGACAGACAGGTTCAAACGCTTGATGTCAAAGAAAGAGCGACCTTCACCCCAAAGTTCGATGCGCTTTTGGAGCACCACTTCTTTCACCACATCGTCGCTGTTGCTGAGTGTGCAGTTGTAGTTGGCGTCACGATAAGTCTTCATGAACGTGTTGAGCAATTCAACACCCTTGGCAGCGTTGGTGTGTGCAGCTGCTTCGGCTTCGATGAAATACATCTCTTCCACACGCATCAAGGGGTAGCTACAAGCTGCACCAATAGAGTATTCACCCACATTACCTTGTCCAGCACGGAATTTAACATTGGTATATTCAGGAAGTGTAGCACCGATTTCTTCATTGATATAAGGTGTTTTTCCTTCAAGAGCATGTCCCTTAGGTGCTTTGAAGGAGAGCTTACGGAAATCGGTGTTGGCAATCTTGTCATAGAGAGCGCGGTCCACTTGAGCATATACTCCGCCCAAACCTGCATAGCTAAATTGAGTTTCGGAAGCCATCCAGCCTGACCAATTAGAGAGGTTGTAGCCATCTGAGAGTGTTTCCTTGTTGACAGAAGCCGAAAGCATCCAGCTACCCACATTGGGAGAGTTGAAGCCAGATACAGGATCTAACCATTCTTCTTTTGTGAGTGGTGTACCTTTGTGTTCCGTAATGGCTTTGCGAGCAAATTCTTCAGCTTTGTCGTATTGACCATCCCATAAATAGAGACGTGCTTTGAGACCGTAAACCACATCGAGGTGAGGCACATCTTTACTCGCTGTGTTCAAAGAAGTGATATTTGCTTCTGCCTTGTCGAGGTCAGAAAGGATGAAGTCAAATATTTCCTTGTGCGTAGCACGCTTATTGTTGTATGATTGCTGTTGAGACAAATTTTCTGTAACGATGGGCACAGTGAGGTTCGTCACCACATTGCCTTCGGCATTGCGTCCATCTTGGAAAAACTCATTGGGCAAGAATTCATACATACCGGCGAGATCGAGATAGGAGAGCGCGCGTAGGGCATAAGCCGAACCGAGGAATCCCTTTTCTTGTTCAGCGAGTTGACCAGCACCGGAGGTATAACCTTTGATGCAGATGTTAGCCGCCAAAATCACTCTATAATATGCCATGTACATAAAGTCAGTTCGGGGGCGATCCTTATCTAAACCTATGCATTGTGCAAAAGATGAAAAGTGATCAAAACTGAGGAAAGGATTTGTCAAGTCACCAGTCATCACGTCACGGGCGTGCATCGTGCTTCCCCAGCCAAACTCCCAGTGATCACCAGTGGGTTGAGAGATACGTGAAGGAATCGCCCAGAAAGCTCCTTCTTTAGCCTTGGGGCTTGTGTTGAGTTGTTCTTGGGTATAACCTGTTGTGGGTACTGCATCTTCTAGGCATGACGTGAAAAGCGTGAGTGATGCCACACCAGCGAGTGCCAATGTTGGCACTTGGTGACGCACATTGCGAAGCGCAGCGCGCACGGCAGCCGTGCTTTGCTTCAAAAAGTGGAGATATGGAGATTTCATTGTGAAAATGCTTTATTATAAGTTAGACGTTAGAATTTAGACGTTAGACGTTAGAGCCTTGCGGCAATGGTCTATTATCTGTTGTTTTATCTATGACGTTCAACATCTAACACTAGGTCTCAGACATCTTATATTAAACATCAAACTAGAATTGTCTAACATCCAACGTCTAATGTCTAACATCTAACATCTAACGTCTAATGTCTAATATCTAACGTCTAATGTCTAACGTCTAACGTCTAATATCTAACGTCTAACATCTAACATCTAATTTCTAATTGATACTAGAACGTAAGTGTGAGACCACCAGAGATGGTACGCACTGGTGAATAACTTTCCTTGCCTGAACCAGTTAGAGACTGACGTGGATCGAGACCCTTGCGTGCTGACCAGTAGTAAACATTGTCGGCAGCAACATAGAGGCGGAGGTTTTGCACTTGTCCCTTAGTGAAGCGATAGAGCACCTCTTTTGGCAAGGTGTAGCCAAAGTTGATGTTGTTCAAGCTCAAGTAAGAAGCTGTAATGTAGTAGCTATCAACATTGGATGTGACATTTGTTTCTAATGCAACACCTGATTGCAAACGAGGATACTGTGCTTGACGGTTAGTTGGAGTCCAAGATTTGGTCAAAGCATCCTTGTGAATATTAGAGCCACCCAATTTATCGACAAATCCCATCATCAAGCTAGCATAGTCATCATCAAGTACGTAACCACCGAGTTGGAAGCTAAAGTCGAGTCCGAGGTCAAAACCAGCATAACTGAGACGTGTGTTGAAACCACCATAGAGGTCAGGATGGGAACTCTTACCAAGGAAGTAGGTAGCCTTTGACTTTTCAGTAGTTTTGGTCAAACGATCCACAGCCACAGGAACTTTCGTTTCCTTGCCGTTGGCGTCGATTTCCGTCTTCTCGAGCGGTTTATAGACTGGTTCTCCCCAGCGGTCGAGCTGCTGTACTTTCTTTCCGTTGGCATCTACCACATCTTTTCCATTGGCATCTTGTACATAGACGGGCTCAGAGAGGTCGTAGCGTGGAGCATAGGTGTAGTAGGTCATTTCACCCGTGTTAGGGTCTATGCCGCCAGAGCGGTACAAATAGCGTGTCCACATGGGCAAGCCTTCGCCATAGAAGAAGTTACCACTTTCATATCCGTTGTGACCTTCATAGGCTTTGAGCTTCTTTTGGTCGGGGATATTGGTAATTTTATTCTTATAGTGAGTAGCGTTGACGCCTACACTCCAAGAGAATTTGCTCGTGCGCACGAGTTCCGCATTGAGTTCCACTTCCACACCGCGGTTGCTCATGCTGCCCAAGTTGGCATAATAACTGGTGAGGCCATAAGAACGAGGGAGGCTATAGGTAGAGAGCATGTCGTGTGTGCTGCGGTCGAACACTTCGACTTGACCACTCAAGCGACCTTTGAAGAGAGAGAATTCAACACCCACGTTGAAGTTACCACTCTTTTCCCAAGAAATGTCCTTATTACCCAAACTGCTAGGCGTAAGTGCCAAGCTACCATTGCTGTTTTTGAAAGCATAGGTGTTAGTGTAGCGATAGTTACCGATGCCGTCATTACCTTGTTCACCATAGGATACTTTCAATTTGAGTTCGTCTACCCAAGATACATTGAAGAAACTTTCCTTAGAGATGAGCCAAGCACCAGAGAGGCTCCAGAAGTTACCCCAGCGGTGGTCGGGATGGAAGCGAGACGAAGCGTCGCGACGGAACGAAGCCGAAGCGAAATAGCGATCGAAGAGGCTATAGTTGGCACGTGCAAACCATCCTTCAGTGTTGTATATGCCAGAACTTGAAGAGGGTGTACCGCTTTGGATACCTCCACTCAACTCATGGTTGAGGTGGTCCACAAGGTTAGTGTTAGAGCCTGACAGGTCATAAGACTTGTTGCGATAGTATTCGTGACCCACGAGTGCTTCTACATTGTGGATACCTGCAAAAGTGCGGTTGTAGGTGAGCAGCTGTTGGAAGTTTTGGATGATGCTGGTGGAACTTGCCACAGACACATTTCCCTTGCTAGACTCTGCTGACTGACCATAGTAGGGGTTGGATGTACCTTCTCCACGACTCGCCAACAGGTTGAAAGAATAGTTGGTGACAAACTTGAATCCTTTGCCGAGAATCACATCAGCACCTACGTTAGCGTTGAGGTTATGTCCCTGGTCGCCGGAATAGTTGAGTTTGTTGTCGGAGATGGGGTTGGCAATAGGCAGGAAAGCACGATCCATGGGAAGATATTTCTGCTTACCATAGTCGTAGCGGGTGAAGCCCATCTTGTCCACTAAGATATTGCCCTTTTCATCACGAAGAAAGGCTGGGTAGATGGGAGCGATATTGTTGACCAATCCAAAGATAGAGCCACTATTATGCGCATCTCCTTCACCACGCACATTGTGACTTTGTGTGTTGGTGTAGGTGATATTGGTGTTGAAATTGAGCCAATCCTTCGCTGCCCAATCCGCCTTCAAACGAGAAGTGATGCGCTTGAAGTCTGTGTTGTCCATCACACCGACATTGTCCAAATAGCCCATGGAGAAATAGATGTTGCTATTGTCGTTGCCTTTGGCTACGGTGAGGTTATACTCTTGACGCAATGAAGGACGATAAGCCAAAGCGTACCAATCATCAGGGGTGATTAGATAGTTAAATGGTTTGCCATTTTCGTCAACGCCTTTCACTACATTGCCTAGCGTGGCATGAGGGTTGAGCCTGCCATTCTCCAGAACGAGATTTTCTTTTTCTGGCACCTTATAAGTAATATACCCCAAACGTTTTTCTAGCGCCCTATTGGCAAAGTTATAAGCCTTAGCCTCATCACCTAGTTTGAAGTTGCCTTTTTCGTTGAGATTAGCATAGTAGTACTCGTTGCGGAGTGCTCTGTGGTAAGCCTCATAGTAGGTGGCAGCATCGCGCACCGTTTCGTAGCGTTGTTGCGCCACTTGGTTCACACCCCACTTGCTGTCGAAGGTGACGCGTGCACCCTGATTGCTGCGTGTGCGTTTGGTGGTGATGAGGATGACACCATTGGCACCACGTGCACCATAGAGGGCAGCCGAAGCCGCATCTTTGAGCACGGAGAAGGTTTCGATGTCTTGTTGGTTGATCGATGCCAAATCGCCTGCATAGGGTGCACCGTCCACTACGATGAGTGGTGCATTACCTGCGTTGATGGAGGAGATACCACGGATACGGATAGAAGGGCTACCGCCATCGGGGCTTCCAGAAGTGCTGTAGATTTGCACACCAGCCACGCGACCTTTCAAGCCTTCCACAGGGTTTGACACCTGGAGCTTGTTGATGTCTTCGGCTTTGATGGTGGCTGCCGAACCAGTGAAGCTCGATTTCTTGGCAGTACCATAAGCCACCACCATCACTTCATCGAGGTTAGCATTGTCCCACTCCATGGTCACGTTCATCGTGCTGGACACAGAGGTCTTGATGCTCTTCATGCCGATGTAGCTAATGGTGACAGCGCGAGTGCCAGCAGGCAACTTAGTGAGGGTAAAAT
>CAJPLH010000068.1 GCA_905371275.1 Prevotellaceae bacterium | reverse complement strand
CATCGATTTGGAAAGGCGCGTGCGAGTCGTAGAGGTTGTAGTAGATACCTCCTTGATATTGGTCGGTGATGTAGGCGGTGGAGTGTCTGAGGGCATTGTTGAGGATGCGGCGCGCGTGGTCACCATCTTTGGCGCGTGCCCAGAGATTTACCTTCCATCCCATAGACCATCCCGTTGCTGCATCGCCACGAAGGGTGAGGGCATTGACAGCTGGTTGGAAATAATCATCGCCGCGCTCCACTTGGTTGAGGGGATAGAGACACATAAGGTGGCTCATATGACGGTGTCCCTTGTCCTTTGACACACTATATGAAGCGTACTTCCATTCTTTGAGGAGTTTGGTGCCTTTGTTGACCTTCAAATTTGAAGCCCAATCGCCCCAATCGCCTTTATACTCTTCAATGTGCAAACCTTTGTCGGTCTTTTCTACGTATTTCTTGAGCTGCGCTACGTCAGCAGCGGAGAGTCCAAGGCTTTCTGCGCCCAAAATGTTGATAGCGTCTTGGGCAATTTGGAGGTTGGCTGTAATCAACTGCTGAGCGTGTGCTGTACCGTCTTCTCTTGGGTGATCGTTTTGTTCGGGAGAGTATTCGTTGGGAGCGACAAACGTACCGTCTTTTTTCACTTTGTCTTGAATCATACGCTCCATCCAGAACTGCGCACTCTGCCAAATGGCGGGGAATGCCTTGCGGAGGAAGGCTTCATCGCGCGTGAAGCGATAGTGGTCCCAAAGGTGGGTGCAATACCAAGCGTTTACTTCCTTGTAGTTATTACCCCAAGTGCTCATACCTCCGAAGATGTTGCTCTCGGTGAAGACTGTCCAACCCACTTTTTGACCATCGTCTCCCCAGCGAGCGGCTTTCTGCCAACCTTCTCCTTTATAGTTGTCGAGAATATAATTGAGGAAGGGGAGGTGGCAGTCGGAGAGATTTGTCGTTTCTGCTGGCCAATAGTTCATCTGCACGTTGATGTTGGTGTGGATGTCGGAGTTCCAAGGCGCCTCTGCCTTGTCGTTCCAAATGCCTTGCAGATTGGAGGGCACATTGATGTTACCGCGACTCGAAGAAATCATCAAGTAGCGACCATAGTTGAAATAGAGTTGTTCGAGGAAAAGACCTTCTCTTGAATCCTTATTGCTAGGACTCGCATTATAACTAGTAATGAGCGATTGCGTGTTTCGTTTGGTGGAAGCGTTGTCGAGATTGAGTTTCACGCGTCCCATATAACTTTCGAAGTCGGCCACGTGCGCACTTTCGAGGGCTGCCCAAGATTTTGCCGCTGCTTTCGTCACAATGTCTTGCACCTTCGCTGCAACCGTATTGGCATCACCAATGGATCGAGAAGGTACACTGCCATCAAAGGTAGATGCAGCGGAGAAAATCACCTTCACTTCGGTGGCTTCTTTCACTTCTATGCCTTCCTTGGTCACGGTCATTGTTCCTCCCGTGGGCACCACCTTCATACGTGCGTTGTAATATACTGTGGGGAGTTTGCCGGCAAAGAACGCTTCTCCGTTGTTGTCGTATTTGGGGTCAGACGCATTGATATCTTCTCCTGCCACCAAGGCAAAACGGAGGTGGAGCTTGTCGTCACCCGTAGCTTTATAGTGGGCAGCCACCACGTCGTCTGGCGCAGAAGAGAAATAGCGACGTTCGTATTTCGTACCGGCTTTGTCGGAGAAGTTGACACCGCCAACACCGCGTTCGATGTCGAGGAAACGATTATAATTGAAGGCCTTTTTGTCGGTGGTGTTGAAATTTTCACTGAGGTCGTGCACAAAGATGCCACCGAGGTTGTGATAACCTCCGTGGTTGCCAATGACTGTTGGCGTACCCGTCCAAATGGTTTTCTCGTTCAATTGGATTTGATCCACTTTAATTCCGCCAAAAAGACTGGCTCCGAGGTGACCATTACCCAAGGGAAGAGAGTATTCCATCCAGGGATTGTCTCCCCCCATTGCAGGTTTAACGTACCAAAGTGTGAGGGGACGTTCGGGATTGAAGGAATTGTTGGCAGTAAAGGCATATTCCTTTTTGGTAAATTCGTCGCGATAGGCCGAATAAGTCGCGGCTGGCACATCTTCGGGAAGAGGGAAATAGAGAGAGTTGTTGACATCTGCGTTGCTCCAAAAGCCAATCTCCTTGCCTACGCCCGTACCACCGAAGGGATTGAACGAATTACCGCTATCACTTTTGCGCGCAATCACATAAAAGCCTTTGCCAAAATTGGGACTATTGAGAATAGAGAGAGCCTCGGCTTTGGCTGCCTCCTTCACACTCGTCATACGGTTGTTCTGGTAAGCAAGGTAGTTACCATTTTTACTGCGGAGCACAAAGTTTTGTTGTGTACCGATAAAGGCAAAGAGTTGTGCGTCATTCTTGCGACCATATGCCGTAGACACTTTTGCATTTGTGCCTTTGTCTACGAGTTCCACACCGCCATTTTTGAAACGAATGTGGTAGTAGGTGGCAGCATCCAACTTGTCTTGTGCCGTAAAAGTGGGCAGTTCACTTTGCGCCATAGCCGAAAGACCAGTGGCCGCAAGTGCGAAGAGTGGGAGTATTTTGTTCATTGTCATCATTTTTCTTGAAATATGGGTGACGAGAGCCGACTAACCTCTAACGTCTAACGTCTTACATCTAATGCCCGAGCCACGCTTGTCGTGGCGAGCATAAAAGGGTCTGTGACCCCGAGTATAAAAGGGTCTGTGACCCTCTAACGTCTAATGTCTATTTTATCACCTTTTTACCTTGCGCGATGAGGATGCCTTGGGCAGAAGCGTGGGCAAGTCTGCCGGAGAGGTCATAGACCGGAAGAGAAGAAGCGTTGTTTGTGGTGTTGTCAGCATAAACAGTACCAATAGCCGTGGGTTTAGAATAGTCAATCACCACTTTGTCGCCAGCTTTCACACCAGGAATCTCATAAATGTGGAGTTGTGCATCAAAGCCCTTAGCCAGTTGAGGCTTCACTTGTTGGCCATTCAGTTGAATCATCACCTTGTTGAGGTTCGCCCCTTTCACACGAAGCGTAGAACCCTTGTGAGATGTGATGGACACCATAGTAGGTTTCCCCTCCTTCCAAGCCAAATCTACGGTGAAGTTGCCCACAGCTTTTAGACCCGTGATAGAACCTGCAGTCCAATCAGAGGGAAGAGCAGGGAGAATCTCGATGACCTCATTCTGACTTTGCAGCAACATCTCCGCAATGCCCGCAGTGACGCCGAAGTTACCATCGATTTGGAAACTAGGATGCGCGTCCCAAAGGTTGTAATATACGCCACCGCCAGACATCACCACGTGAGTGGCTTGCGCGTGTTTCAGTGCGTTGCTCAGAATACGACGAGCGTGGTTACCATCTTTTGCGCGAGCCCAGAGATTTGTTTTCCATCCCATGGACCAACCAGTGGCATCATCACCGCGGAGTGCGAGAGAGTTTTTCGCAGCTTCATAGAAACCCTTGTCACCTTCTTGCACTTGGTTGAAGGGATAAAGACACATAAGGTGAGAAAGGTGGCGGTGGTTCACATCACCCCCAGCGCGATAGTCGCTATATTTCCATTCTTTCAAGAGAGGAGTATCCTTAGAAATGCCGCGCTCTTTGGCTTCTCTTTGTGCCCAGTCGTTGCGATATTTCTCAATGTGCAAACCCTTGTCGAGATGAGCCAAACGATCGTTGAGGAGTTGGAGGTCAGTGTCAGAGAGACCAAGGCTTTTTGCACCAAACATTTCCACAACATCGTGAGCAATTTGCAAGTTGGCAGTCACCAATTGTTGAGCGTGAGCCACACCATCTTGCTTAGGACCATATTCGGGTGACCATTCGTTGGGCGCTTCGTACGTACCATCGTTGGCTTTCTTCAGACGGTGAATCCAAAACTCTGCGCTTCCCCAAATAGCAGGCCAAGCACGGCGGAGGAATTCTCGGTCGAGGGTGTAGCGATAGTGCTGCCAGAGGTGATAAACCAACCAAGCGTTGGCCACGCAGTAGTTGCTGCTCCAAGTGGACATACCGCCAAAGATGTTAGACTCTGTGAAGACCGTCCAACCCTTGTTGGGCTTTCCGTTGATTTTGTTGAACTCGCGCGCTGCACGTTGCCAACCTTCGCTCTGCGCATTGTTGATGATGTAGTTGAGGAAAGGCAGATGGCAGTCGGAAAGGTTCGTAGGTTCCGCAGGCCAATAGTTCATTTGCACGTTGATGTTGTTGTGCACGTCAGAGTTCCAAGGCGCATCGTGGCGGTTGTTCCAAATACCTTGCAAGTTGTTGGGCAAAGGCATTGCACCGCGGCTAGAAGAAATGCTCAGATAGCGGCCATAGTTGAAGTAGAGTTGTTCGAGGAACAAGCCATCAGGAGTGTTGCGGTTGTTGGGCGTTGCGCTATAATAGTCCACCAAGTCCTTGGTATTGCGCTGAGAAGCTGCACCTTCGAGATGGAAGGCCACGCGACCCATATAAGATTGGTGGTCGGCAATGTTGGCCGCTTCGATGGTTTCAAATGATTTCTTCGCAGCATTGTCCACGAGGGTGGCGATGCGCGTGTTGAGGTCTTCGGCAGTGCCTTGGGTGCGTGCGGGAAGGATGGGGTCGAATGACGTACCCCCAGCGAGAATCACCAGAACTCTGTTCGCACCTTTCACCACAATACCATCAGCAGTAGCCGTCATTGTGCCACCCACAGGCACCACTTTGAAGCGCGCGTTGTGGAAGACGGTGGGCAATTTTCCAGCAAACCAGCCCGAACCGTCGGCAGCATATTGTGTTTTCTTCGTTTTGAGCGTATCGCCAGAGATGAGGGTGAATTGCAAATCGAGTTTGTTGGCGCCCTCAGCTTCGTAGAGTGCCGCAATCACGCCATCGGGTTGTGACGAAAGATAGCGACGCGTGTATTGCGTACCGGTTTGGTCGGTGAATTTCACCCCAGCCACGGCTGTTTCGATGTCGAGATAGCGCACATAGTCTTTCACTTGCGAAAGGTTCGCATTGAGGTTTTGCACGAAAAGTCCACCAAAATTGAGATAGCATCCGAAGCCCGACACAGGACCATCACCACTTTGGCGCTGCATATCCTTAGGAGTGCCCCACCAAAGCGTCTTTTCGTTGAATTGGATTTCGTCTGTTTTCACGCCACCAAAGATGCACGCGCCCAACTGTCCGTTGCCGATGGGCAAACTGTATTCCATCCAGGGGTTAGAACCCGCGTTGGCAGGTGAGGGATACCAAAGGGTGAGGGGATTCTTGGGGGCAAAATTCGCTACACCAGCCAAAGGATATTCTCCCATAGCACGCACCACATTGTGATAACCCGTATAACGGTCGGGCATCGTTACCTTTATGTCACCGGATTTGAGGACAAAACGATTGCCAGCATCGCCAAAATCCCACATCCCCAGCACACGACCAGCACCGCTACCGCCAAAGAGGTTCATAAAGTTTCTGCTGCTCTCACCCAAATTAGCCAATTCATATCTATTACCTAGTGCCTTGAACGCAAAATTGGCGGCCTTTTGGGCATCAGTCGTTGTTGCGAAAAATTGTCCGCTGCGACCATCGGGGGCAGTGCCTTGTTGCATCGTCACATAGTGTCCGAGTGCGGAGCGCAGCACGCATTTCTTCTTTGTGCCGATAAACTGGAATTTCTGAGCCTCTACGGGCAATGCCACTTGCGATTTCAGTAGGTTGCCATTGCCTTCATCGGAGAGAAACACGTTACCTTGGGTAAATTGTATGCGAAAATAGACCGGTTTTTCGGGAGTTGAAAACTCAGGAGCGAGTTGTGCGAGTGCATTTGCTGTCAGCATACAGCAAAGGAGAAACAGTGCGTAGAATCTTTTCATTGTGGTAAAAGGGAGGTTGAGATGAACGATTGCGATGTCTAGCAGAAAATTGTATTTTTCCTAAAAAGAAAGAATGATATACTGCATAAATATATCTTTCAAGGAGTTAGTTTATGTTGAGGTGTTTCAAACTTTCGCGTCCCGTTTATTCCTCACATTTAGCGTCTTAATCTTCTAAATTGAGCGCAAAAGGGATATTTCAATAGGCTATTCTGCAAACTTTGCGTGGCAAATTTATAGTATTTTTGGCGATTGACCAAATTTTGTGGTATGATTTCCTTGAAAAACAGAGGAAAATCTCCTTTTGAGGACTCGTTTTGTGAGTAAGGGTTGCACGATTGAAAAATGATAGAGGTCAACTCCTTGATAAAGAGAGTGTTTCTTGGAGCGAAAAAAACGACGTGTTGTTTGCACAAAAACATCATGTTGTTTTCATCAAAATATCGTGTCGTTTTCATTAAAATGTCGTGTTGTTTTCATCAAAACATCGTGTTGTTTTTCAGAGACCAAGCGCAAAGGGAAAATAGACTGTCGATGAATACCGCAAACCATACGTTTTTCTCTGAATAAAAATAGAAATGGTGTTGGCAGAGTTTCGAGAAAGGGAGATAAGGTTGAGACTCATTTTATCAAAATGTAGAAACACCGCTGCAAAAACATAGCAATATGACCTTATGATTGTGCGATTTATCTTATTTTTTTGCTGGAAAAATCGATAAACTGTAATTTTGCAGCGTGAAAAGATGCAGTGTACTTTTCTCGAAAAAGGGAAGATAGAGCACGGAAATGTCTGTAAAATAATTGATATATAGTCTTCTAAACTCTTGAATCGCACTTTTCACAGCGTCGTATGGCTACTCTTTGCACTGACTTTTCAAAATTGTACGATATTTCGGTTGCTGGCAATGCCAGAATCCTCAAAGAAGTGTGGAGTAGTGAAATGGCACACAACAAAACAATACGTAAGAAAATGAAGAAACAATCGTTATATTTTGCTGCGATGTTGACTGTTGGGACTATGTCTTGGCAGGGACAACTGCAGGCACAGGCGCAGGTGGTGCAGACTCCATCGCAAGAAAAGGCGCAACCTCGTGTGGCAGTGCCGCGCACATTGGAGGATTATCGCGCATTGGCTTTACAGCACAACAAATCGCTCCAAGTGGCGCAAATGGCCGTGACCAAAGCCGAGGAAGAACATCGCGTGGCACGCACCAACTATTTGCCGAAGGTGTCGGCTGTGGGGGCTTATTTCCACACCGGCAACAGCCTTTCGCTCCTCTCCGCCGAGCAACAAGCCAGTTTGCCCACTTTGGGCACACAATTGATGCAGGGCATTACGCCACAATTTATGCAGGCGGCACAAGGACTATTGGCCAAACATCCCGACCTCTTTCCCTTGCTCCAAAAAGGTATGGGGGCTGGAAAACAAGCTGAGATGGGACTCAACGCAGTGGGCAATAACTTGGCGGAGAAATTGAACACCGACACGCGCAATGTGGCTGTGGGTGCGGTGATGTTCACCCAACCTTTGTATATGGGGGGAAAAATCCGTGCTTACGACCGTTTGACGGGCTATTCTGCCCAACTTGCGGGCGAGAAAGTGCGCCAAGCGGAACAAGAATTGCTCTATGATGTGGACAAAGCCTATTGGCAAGTGGTGAGTTTGCACCACAAACGCGCGCTGGCTGTGGAATATCGCGATTTGTTGCGTAGACTCAATGACGATGTGGAGAAGATGGTGCGTGAAGGTGTGGCTACTAAATCGAATGCGCTGGCCGTGGCTGTGGAATTGAACAAGGCCGATGTCACTTTGCTCCGCGTGGAAGATGGAGAGTCTTTGTCGCGAATGCTTCTTGCGCAACTTTGCGGTTTGCCACTGGACAGTGATTTGGCACTGCAAGAAACAACAGAAACCGCGCCTATTGGCGAGGTGAAAATGGCTTCAACATCGGCTGCGGAGTCCGTGGCGATGGCTTTGTCGCAGCGTTCCGAACTGAAACAACTGGCGTTGGGACAAAAGATTTATGAGGAAAAAGTGAAAATAGACCGTTCCGCCTTCTTGCCCACGCTGGCGTTGACGGGAGGATATGGGATGACTTATCCTAGTATGTTCAATGGTTTTGAGAAGAAGTTTAAGGGCACGTGGAGTGTGGGGCTTTTGCTCAAAGTTCCTTTGTGGGAATGGGGCGAAGCGAAGCATAAAGTGCGTGCGGCAAAGGCCGATGTGGCGATGACTGCACTCAAAGCGCAGGAAGCCCAAGAGAAAATCACCCTGCAAGTGACGCAAAATCATCTGTTGCTCAACGAGGCGCAAAAGAAATTGTCGCTCTCTCGCCGCAATCTTTCCAAGGCGGAAGAAAATCTCCGTATGGCGCGTGTGGGTTTTGACGAAGGAGTCATCACCACTTCCGACCTCCTGGCTGCGCAAACCGCGTGGATGGCTGCCAAAACCGATGTGGTGGATGCACAAATCGATTTGCAACTCGCCAATGCTGCCCTCAAAAAAGCAATGGCCAACTAAAAAGGACTAGAAAGGTTAGAAGCCCTAGCCTCTAACGTCTAATCTCTAACGTCTAATCTCTATTTTCTAAAATGAAAAAGCAAGCTCCCAATTATATTCCAGCCATTGTGTTGATTGTGGCTGTCGTAACGATCACCGCCGTGTGCGGATATTTCGCCTTTCGTCCCGAAAAGGACGTCATTCAAGGTCAAGCCGATGTCACCGAATATCGCGTGTCGAGTAAAGTTCCCGCCCGAGTGGCGCACATCTTTGTTGAAGAAGGACAATTTGTCCACGCTGGCGACACCCTCGCTCTCCTAGAAGCCCCTGAAGTAGATGCCAAGTTGGTGCAAGCCCAGTCGGCACAAGACGCAGCGGCAGCCCAAAGTCGGAAAGCCGTCAAAGGAGCGCGTGAAGAACAAATACGCGGTGCCTACGAACTTTGGCAGAAAGCCATTGCTGGTCGTGAGGTGATGGAAAAAAGTTATGCGCGTGTGAAACGACTCTTCGACGAAGGTGTGGCCACGACTCAAAAGCTCGACGAGATGACGGCTCAGCGTGATGCGGCGATTGCCACTGAACGTGCTGCTAAATCGCAGTATGACATGGCGAAGAATGGTGCACAGCAAGAAGACAAAGAAGCCGCTGCTGCTTTGGTGAATCGTGCAGGTGGAGCCATCAGCGAGGTGAAAAGTTATCAGAAAGAAATGGTGCTTGTGGCACAGCTTGATGGCGAAGTGACCAATATCTATCCCAGCATTGGTGAACTCGTTGGTTCGGGTGCCCCCATTATGTCGGTGGCATTGATGGACAAAATGTGGGTAACGTTTAATGTGCGCGAAGACCATTTGCAGGATTTCAAAAAAGATGCCGTCATCACCGCCTTTGTGCCGGCTTTGAACAACCAAGAAGTGCGTTTGCGCGTGACAAATCTCAAAGATGTGGGTACTTATGCCGTGTGGCGCGCCACGAAGTCAATGGGAAGTTATGACCTCAAAACCTTTGCTGTGAAGGCCGTTCCCGTGAGTCAAATCAAAGACCTCCGACCTGGAATGACGGTTGTTCTGAAATAACGTCTAATATGATAAAAGTTATGCTCCGCGAATGGCGACGACTGCTCACGCGTCCCATCTATCTCTTTTGCATCTTCATCGTGCCTTTAGTCTGTGCGGTGATGCTCACCACGCTGATGGGAGAAGGACTGCCCACAGATATGCCAGTGGGAT
>CAJPLH010000067.1 GCA_905371275.1 Prevotellaceae bacterium | reverse complement strand
CTCAAAGAGTTGAATATCTTCACCTTCGTTGGGTGTTTGGTGATGATTGTTGCCAATAAGACAAGCTGGCTGCAAACGATGAATCAGCGCATATTGTTCGGGGAGTTGCCAGTTGAATGCTGGTTTTGCTCTCTCTTGATCCCACCATCCATCGAACCACACAGCGCGAATGGCACCATATTGCGTGAGAAGCTCGGTGAGCTGATTGTTCATAAAGGCAAAATAACTCGGCCAATTTGCCTTTTTGGGGTCTTTTCCGTTGTGTAGTCCGGTTCTTCCTAGCGGATAATCTTCTCGCGTCCAGTCGATGTGGCTATAATAGAGATGAAGCGGAAAATTGTTGTTGTGACAAGCCTCAGCAAGTTGTAGCACTATGTCTTTGCCATAGGGCGTGTGCATAATGTTGTAGTCGCTTTGCTTGGTATTCCACATAGAGAAACCGTCGTGGTGTCTTGTGGTGAAAGTGACATAACGCGCCCCAGCGTCTTTGAAAGTTTTGATCCAGGCTTCAGCGTTGAATGCGTGAGGATAGAAAGCATTTGCCGCTTTGGCGTATTCGTTGCGATCAAGTTTGGCATCTTGCAAATACCATTCTCCTTGACCATAAAGGGAATAGAGTCCCCAATGGATGAAAATGCCGAATCTATCTTTTGCAAATTGCTGACGGTTTTGGATATTCTCGCGAGCGGGTTGGTAGTGCTGCGCTTTAATGGGTTGCACCAAGGCAAAGAACGCTGTAACTGCCCAAGCTATGTGTTTCATATGCTGAAATAATGGAGTTTATGCCACAAAATTACACAAAAAAACGAGGATATAGCGCATTCTCCCTATTTTTTTCTTACATTTGCAGTGAAATTTACAATTAGCAGTTGGGCAGTCCGTCGCTTTTGCTCCTGTGGCAAACGAGGAAAGTCCGGGCAACATAGAGCATTCCGCTTCTTAATGGGAAGTCGTTCGTGAGAGCGAATACGTGCAGAAGAAAAGAACCGCCTGTTCCTAGTGAAAAAGTTGCGAACCAACTGATTCTCAATGACAGACTAAGAGGAGGTAAGGGTGAGAAGGTGGGGTAAGAGCCCACCAGTCGTGTGGTGACACACGGGCTGTGCACCTCGGAAGTTGAAAGTTCACGTAAACTGGTGTCATCAGGGCGGCTCGTCCGAGAGTTTTTGACTCACATCAGAGGGTAGAATGATAGAGTGCGTTGGTGACAGCGCACCCAGATAAATGACGGACACCTTGTTTCTTCTGAATCAAGGCACAAAACCCGGCTTATCGTCCAACTGTTTTCTTTTTAATGGGCGTCTTTCTGCATACATTGCGGAGAGATGCCTTTGCTTTTGCTTATGAATGAGTACTTTTTCAGTATCCTGCAAAAACTAAAGTTCTCTCTTTTCTCTCTTAATGTACTCTCTTTTCTCTCTCACTGACGAGTTGATTTTATGCCCCTAGATGAGGGAGGGAAATGTTAAAATCGGGAGGAGTAAATGGTACGAGTTTTCTTAATTCTAGGAAAGCTAAAAGGATACTCTCTGCGTTTCACTTTTGGAAAATTGCTTCGAAATTCCAAGAAATGGGAGGTATTCTAGATTTTGTCTCTCGAAAATTCTTATTCTTCCCTCAGAATTCTGATTCCGTCGGACGAAAATTATTTTCCTTCCCTTGCAATTTCTTTTTCGTCCGATGGAATTTTTGTTTCCTCGGACATTTTTTCGATTATAAGCCGTGATTTCTTCACAAAAGTGCGCAATTTTCCTCTGAAAGAAGGGAAATTCCGAAAAAAACAAGCCGATTTTCTGCGAAAACATCAAGAAGTTGCGAAATTCAGAAGCGCTGAGAATCGATTATTTCCGACCAACTCTTTTAGAGTTGCAAATGGCGTATTAAATTAGGGGGCAAAATGGGCAAAGTTTTCTTAGTACTGAAGGTTTACACCTCATTCTCTTTTCGACTTCCGTTTCCATCCATCGAACATTTCAAGCAAACGAACATTTGACCATTAAGCCGAACATTTCACCCCATCACACATTCTAATCCACCAAATACGCCAATCTATCAATTTATCAATCCATTATAAGCTCCGATTCATCAAACATTTCAAGCTATCAAACAAGAGATAAGGCTGAACCCAAATGCAGGTTCAGCCTTATGTATGTGTAAAGCGGCGTGAAATGTGCTTTTTAGCGTCAAATTCACACAAGTAGATGGCTCGTTATCATATAGCAAGCCGATGCTGTATTATCGACTACGCTCAAAAGTAATCTCGTAGAAATAAGGTTGAGTGCGGTCTTGTGCCACACTATGTCCTTCTGTGCTAGGCACAATGATGCGCAACTTAGAGATTTCGTCCTTTTCAGAAAGCGGACGTCCCAACTTAAGATAAGGGAGCGGAATCAACCATCCCGATGGAGCTTTGGTGCCATAATAGCGACGCATAATGCCTTCCGCCATAACGCCTATAAGAGAACCATTATTATTTTCAAGGCTCATCACGTCTGGTCGTACAGAATCGAAACCATATAAATTGCTCGAGCGAATACTGTCTGTTGCGATGTTGTATTCAATGTAACGACAGAGCAACATCACGTGTTCGTTAGGTTTGATGGGAGAACCAGTGCCACGGCGCACCACTTGTGCATAAACTCCCGAACCAGCAAAGAGAACATACTGATTTTTACTGACATCAGTTGTACTATCTTGAGCGATAAACTGTGCTTCGCTGATGACTTGTATGTTACCTGGTACGTCGAGAAGTGGACGACCGTATTCCTTGTCATCAAGATGCGCACCGCGCTTGAGAAACTGTTCGATTTGTTTGTTTTCCTTCTCACGACGTTCAGCATAAGTTTCTTGTTTATCGCACGAAACAAGGGCAAAAGCTAAAAGAAGAACGCAAGATATGATGGAAAAGAAGCGTTGTTTTGTAAACATAGTGCTATCAAATGATGTATTTACGAAAATGATGCGAGCAAAGTTACGAAAAACTTATGGTAGAATTCGTTTCTTAGGAAAGAAATTTACCTTTTCGCTCTGCTCCAAAGGAGAACGGACTGAATCTTGCAATTCTAATGCAAAATACACGCACTAAAAAGCCAAATCTACTCCGACAGACAGATATTCGTTGACTTGAAAGAAACTCTGGTTGGTGTTTGCTTTGCGGTTTACCCCATCGTCAAATCGGGGAAAGAGGAAAATCTTTGTAGAAAGGTATTTGTTGGCTCGGAGCGAGAGCGTGTTTTCCCATTCTGCCACGACCTTGGAATAACTGGTGAAAGCGTAGAAACGTGTAGTCCACTGCAACCAATCGGAAGGAGTCCACTTCACGTTGATTGTCACAGTAGAACCTAAATCAAGGCGCGAATGTTTGTTTTTTTCCACCCCATATCGTTCCGACAAATCCAAACGCGACACATATTTATAGTTGGCTGCGATAGGTGAGAGCGTGGCTGAAATCTCCAACTTCGAACTTTTATATTTGTAATCCATACCGATGGAGAAGACCGTTTCGATGGGAGAAGCGAAATCAGAGAACACGCGTTTATCGTTGGCGTGATAGCCCGGATAAAACTGCGACCAAGTCTGGAGCATCGCAGTATAATACCAATGTTTGAAAGCTTGCAAACCTAGTTGATTGGTCATACGCAACAGGTCGGCATTCGTCTTGTACTTGTGCAACGAATCGGATTGAGAAGTTTGGAAACCCAATTTCATTTCCAGCTTGTTCGTAAAGGTGAGTTTCTGCTTATCATCGTAGTTGGCTTCAAAAATACCTGAAGTCAAGAAAGAATTATGATTTTCGCCTCCCTTGTACCAGTTGTCGGAAACCAAATACTGCATAAACTGCAACGACATTGCTCCCTTGAAATTCCAGAAGTTCGGACGATGAATGTCGAGATGGATGGGAGCAAAATCATTCCACTGCGCCAGTTGTTGTTTGGTCACTTTCGGCAACACCGCAGGTTTTTCCTTATCGATGGACAAAGCAGATGGCTTAGCATTAGACGAACTTTTGAGTGATTCCTGATAATAAGCCAAATTATATTGCACCAATTCAGGACGAAGTGTGTAGACTTGCATTAAAGCTTGCGCTATTCCTCTTTGCAAAGAAGACGCTGTCGGTTGCAAACTACCGAGTTCTAGACGAACTGGAAAGCGATAAAAGGTGTTAGCCGCAAACAAAGGAAAAAAGTAAGGATCCTCAAGATTGTCCGTATCGCTCTTTGCTTTCTCCTCCAGCGACCGATTCAGACTATCAAGCGAAAAGGCATAGCGACGCGCTATCGCTCCGAGGGAGTCTTCAAACGCCGTATTACGTCCTCGCACAGTGCGTCGAGTGCTCTGGGCATAGCTGCCCAAAGCAAAGCAAATGAAACTCAGTGTGATAGCAAATAGCTTCAACTTCATAGTCTTGGTTTGTCTGATTATCTTTATTATTAGATGCTTCGTTAGATGCCTCATTGAAGAACCTTCCCCCTCGCCGTACAGCGTGGGATTGCTTCCTCCTAAATGTAAGGAGCATTATCAAAATACTCGATTCCTCCCATTAAGAACGGATGCCACGAGCATTGAGTGCGGCTGCATACTTGGCCGCATTCTTTTGATGCTCCGCATAAGTGGTAGCAAAATTGTGACTTCCTGAGAAATCTTCTTTCGCACACATATAGAGATAGTTGTGATTAGCGCGATGCAACACTGCATTGATGCTTTCCACCGAAGGAATGCAAATAGGTCCAGGAGGGAGTCCCTTCACTTTGTAAGTGTTGTATGGACTATTCACACGAAGATGTTCGTGGAGAATGCGACGCAAAGCAAAATCACCGAGTGCAAATTTGACAGTAGGATCAGCTTGAAGCGGCATCTTTTGATTCAAACGGTTCAGATACATCCCAGCCACCATAGGTTTTTCGGGATTGTAAGCCGTTTCTTGTTCCACAATGGAAGCCACTGTCATCACTTCATCGGGAGTGAGCCCTAATTGCTTTGCTTCAAGCACACGTTTGTCGTTCCAGAACTTTTGTGCCTCCTTATTCATACGCTCCAAAAGCGCTTTGGGTTGCAGCGTCCAATACAATTCATAGGTATTGGGAACGAAAAGACAAACAGCAGTAGCAGGTGTTTTTTGGAAAGTAGCCAACAAAGCACTGTCCTGCAACACGGCCTCAAAATCTTCAGTACTAGCTTGGAAGTTTTTCCCTAAAAATGCCGCCAAATCGTGGTTCGTACGCAATACAGGAATAGTGAGTCGCACAGGCGCTTGTTTGCCATTTCGCAAATTTCGATACACTTGCAACACAGACGTAGAGTTGCCCACTTCATAACGTCCAGGTTTGATGTGTTTAGGATAACCCGTCAGCACGTTGAGCACAGCAAAGACCGGACGCGACAAGATGTTGCGATTGGGACTTGTTTTGACGTAAATCGAGTCGATTGTATCATCATTGTCCACAAATAAGATGCGCGATTCGCTCACCGTGAAAGCGCCAAACAAAGCTCGGCTAAGAATAACTACCAATGTTAGTACATAGCAAACCAACAAAGAAAGCTTCTTCTTCTTTTTCTTTTCCATAAAGAGAGAATAATGTATATGAAAGACAAAAGTATGGTCAAATCCTTAGCACCTTTCCAACACATTGACAGAAGAAATCTTTCGTCAAAATGTTGAGATGCCATTTGCACCGACAAAATTACACAAAAATATCGGGTTGTGTGCAGTTTCTCTGCGCTTTCTCCTTGCTAAGTCTCAAAAATATCGTACTTTTGCACATATAGAAATGGATTGCGCAAGTAGTTTGCCCTCTTGATTTCGCATATTAGCGCAGTAACGACAAAGTCCATCGCGCCCTTCGTCTACGTTTCTTCTCAGTTTGACATAACATCTACATTGTTTCAATGGAATACCAATATAAAGACTTTAATCGTCTAATTCAAGAAAGCATTTGCACCCACTGGGATCGCAACGCACTCACCGATTACAAAGGAAGTACGCTACAATATAAAGATGTGGCGCGCAAAATCGCAAAACTCCACATCCTTTTTGAAACAGCAGGCATCAATCCTGGTGACAAAATTGCTGTTTGCGGTCGCAACTCTTCGCAATGGGCAGTAGCTTTCTTAGCCATTCTCACTTATCGCGCTGTGGCAGTGCCCATTCTCCATGAGTTCAAGCCAGAGCAGGTGCACAACATCGTGAACCACTCCGAAGCGCGTTTGCTATTTGTGGGAGATTTGGTTTACAATTCACTCAAAGGCGACAAAGAAGAATACCTTGCAGAAGAGATGCCCAACTTAGAAGGTATTGTCTACATCCCCGACTTTATGCTCAAATTGAGCCGCAACAAGGCACTAACCGATGCTCGCGAACGCCTCAACGCGCTCTATGGCGAACGCTATCCCAAATACTTCAGAAAGGAACACGTGATTTATCGCGAAGCTCCCAACGGAGAAGACCTCGCCATGATCAACTACACATCAGGCACTACGTCTAACTCAAAAGGTGTGTTGATTCCTTATCGCGCTTTGTGGTCGAACTATGACTTCGCCATTGGCGTTCTCGGTGACAAAGTGCAACACGGCGACCGCATCATCTCTATGCTCCCTATGGCACATATGTATGGCATGGCTTTTGAGTTCATCTTCGAATTCCTCTTCGGACTTCACGTGCATTATCTCACCAGCAAACCCACTCCAAAGGTGATTGTGCAAGCTTTTGCCGATGTCAAACCAAAGGTTGTGGTGAGTGTTCCTCTCATCATCGAGAAAATCATCAAGAAGATGGTAATGCCCAAGTTGGAAACTCCATCAATGAAGCTACTTTTGCGCTTGCCCATCATCAGCGATCGCATCTTGACCAAAGTGCGTTCTGCCATCCAACAAGTGTTTGGTGGAGAATTCTACGAAATCATCGTTGGGGGTGCGGCTCTCAACAAAGAAGTGGAACAATTCCTCAACAAAATCGGATTCAACTACACCGTGGGTTATGGTGCCACAGAATGCGCTCCCATCATCTCCTATGAGGATTGGAAAAACTTCGTGCCTGGTTCTTGCGGTAAGGCTGCCCCTCGCATGGAAATCCGCATCGACAGTCCCGACCCCACTCGCGTTGTAGGTGAAATTTTGACGCGTGGCGCCAACGTGATGCTCGGATATTACAAAAATCCTGAAGCCACAGCACAAACGCTCGACGCTGAAGGCTGGTATCACACAGGAGATTTGGGTATTCTCGATGCAGAAGGCAACCTCTTCATCCGTGGTCGCAGCAAGAATATGCTACTCGGTGCAAGCGGACAAAACATTTATCCCGAAGAAATCGAAGATAAACTCAACACACTTCCCTTTGTGATGGAGAGCATTGTCATTCAAAAAGGAGAAAAGCTCTATGCGCTGATTCATCCTGATTATGACGAAGTGCACAAAGCCGCCCTCAGCGACGAAGAACTCCAAAAACAAATGGAAGCCAACCGCCGCGAACTCAATGCGATGGTCAATAGCTATGAGCAAATCTCTGGTTTCCGCCTTTATGAAGAAGAATTTGAGAAAACGCCTAAACGTTCCATCAAACGCTTCCTCTATGCCGATGCCGAAATCTAGGCAAACGCAATCCTCCGCACTACCCTTTTACTAATCTATTTAGCAAGAGCTTTGTTGGTTTATGCCAACAAGGCTCTTGCAGCAATAAATTATTGAGCCATAATTTCGCTCGAAACACATTAAGAGATATGATATTTACAACATCTCCCTCTCTTCTTTGGAATAAACGTCTGTCCATTTTGTGCGCAGTAGCTAGCATAACCCTGCCCCAATTTGCAGAAATCGTGTCGCCAGCAACAGCTTTGAGCATCGCACGACAATACATCGACGTCAAAGCCAAAGACAAACAACTCGTCAGAACCCTCTCCACAAAGCAGCACTCCAAGAAGCACGCTGCAACCCCACTCCCCTACTACCTCTTCAACGATGCTCACGGCAAAGGCTTCGTGTTGGTAGCAGGCGACGACGCTATGGGCAAAGTTTTAGCATACAGTCAGGAAAATGCGTTAGACACCACTATCGCACACCCAGGTTTGCAGTATATGTTGGAAGGATATAGAACAAACTTTGCCACTTTGCAGCACTACAAAACGGCGCACCTTCGCGCGAAAACGGCAGCAGTTTCTGGCAAAGCCGTTGCTCCTTTGCTGCAAACCAAATGGAACCAGATGGAACCTTATAATGCGATGCTGGGTAAAGCCGGAAGCACGCCCTATCCCTACACGGGCTGCGTGGCCACTGCCGTTGCTCAAATCATGAAATTCCACAATTGGCCAGTGCAAGGAGTTGGCACGCACGAATACACCGTGCCTTACTATCAAGACCGCCTTCAAGTGGATTTCCAACAATCGCACTACGATTGGAACAACATGATCAACGACTACACCCAAGGAAGCACTGAAGCGCAACGCAATGCCGTAGCAAAGTTGATGAGCGATGTGGGGGTAGCTATGAATATGGGTTATACACCGTGGTATAGTGGTGCCTTTGGATGGCAAGCCAAAGACGCCCTCGTCAAGCACTTTCAATATGACGCTGTGATTATCTCCAAAGTGTCTGAAGGTAATGACGCTTTTCTCAAATTGGTACAACAAGAAATCCGCGATGGTTTTCCCGTCTATCTCGATGGTTCGCCTTCTCTCGGCAACAATGGCCATGCTTGGGTGGCAGATGGTCTTGACGAGAGAGGACTGGTGCACATGAACTTCGGTTGGGGAGGTTTGGCAAATGCTTACTTCTCGCTCGAATCTCTCTCTCTTTCACAAGCTGGAGCTGAGTTTGGCGGAAACCCCTTGAGTTTTTCCAAGAACATGAACGCCATCTTGGCGCATCCCAAAAAAGGAGGTGTGAAACCGCTTCCCGCGGCTTACAGAAACACAGACATCCAAATTGCAGGTAAGCGAGAAACCACCATGAGATTGCCTGAAGGTGCAGCTCAACAACAAGACAAGACAACCAATTTGGACGTTGTTTTCCAACATTTCATCAACAAGGGCAATGCCTTCGAGGGACGAGTCGGACTGGCTATCTACAATGCGCAGCAACAAATGGTAGGCACTCCGAAGTGGTATGACCCAATAATCACTTTCCAACAGAGCGACCAAATCAACCAAGACCGCATTCAACTCTCTTTCAACACGAGCGACTTGACCGATGGCACCTATTTCGTGGCTCCTGTGGTGCAGTCCACCAAAGACGAGCACACCGACAACTACTACCCCATTCGCAATGTTCCTCAATTAGAATTTGAAATCACAGCCAACAAACGCTATGTTAAAAATGAATTCTACTATGGTGCGGGTTACGCTTGGAACGGTAAACTTTGGAGCGAAAAATCTCTTCGCGTAGGAACGACACAAACGCTCTTCTGCCCCATCCGCACCTTGCAAGGCGACTATCGCGTGGGTTCTCTCATTTTCTCTCTTGTGGACAAAGCCGGAAAGATTGTTTTGACGCAAACGCTGCAAGACATTGTCAAGCACGATGAGTTCACCACTAAAAATGTGCCTGTTCCGGTCAATATCCCTGACAATTTCACGCCTGGCACCTATGCTGTGAAAGCCCAAGTGCAAGTAAATGACAGCCTCTCATATGACGTTCTCCCATCCCACGATGGCACTTTGCCCGAAGTCGTGGTCAAAGAGAACAATCCAGCTGAAATGACACTGCCGAAAGTGCTTTATACTTAAGTCTTTTCCCCAAATGCAGGAGAGGTTAACCAAGTTTCTCTCACCAAA
>CAJPLH010000066.1 GCA_905371275.1 Prevotellaceae bacterium | reverse complement strand
ATCGCTGTGCACGACGAGTATGCCACCAACGACCATCTCGCAGAACGAGTGGGACAAGGAGCACGCTATTTTCTCACTGAGGTCAAGGCGATGCAACAGTTTATGAGCCAATTGTCGGTACCCACTGAAAACAAAACTGTCGGTACGCGAGTGATGAACACCATCAAAGACATCAAAGACCAACTCCATCTGAAACGCCGTTTATTGTCTGAAGTAGCGCTCGAAGGTTTTTCCGTTGTGAAATACCAACAGGTGCGCGCCATCGCCAGCATCGAAGACCCCGACGCACTCAAAGCCAACACCAAACCTCGAAAGCGGAAAACAAAAGAATAGTCTTGCATCGTTAGGCACATTTCACCCGAAAATGCCAACCACTGCAAACAAAATGGCACAGCATTGCACAAATCATAGCTTTGCTGTGCCATTTTTTTGTTGCACCCACTGAAACTCCCTAACTTTGCACCAAGAACAAGGGAAGGATGCTTGAAAAACTCCCACAAAGAGCCACCACTCATCCTTCCACACATAGACACAACTATCATCATCCAAAGAATTCATTTATTATGGCACTTAAAATTGCATTTTTCGACAGTCATTCTTACGACGAAACGTCTTTCGCAGCAACCAATGCTGACTACGGTTTCGATATCCAGTACTACAAAGAGCACCTTTCTCTCAAAACTGTTCCCCTCGCTAAGGGCGCAGATGTAGTGTGCATCTTCGTCAATGCAGAATGCAACGCTCAAGTTATCGATAAATTGGTGGAATATGGGGTGAAACTCATCGCATTGCGCTGCGCTGGTTTCAACAATGTCGACCTCAAAGCCGCCAAAGGACGCATCGATGTGGTGCACGTTCCTGCCTATTCTCCCTATGCTGTGGCTGAATATGCCGTAGCCCTCATGCTTAGCCTCAACCGCAAGATTTACCGCGCAGTAAACCGCACACGCGATGGAAACTTCCGTTTGAAAGGCCTCTTAGGGTTTGATATGAACGGCCGCACCGTAGGCCTTGTGGGTATGGGTAAAATCGCTAAGGTACTCATCAAAATCCTCCACGGATTTGGTATGCGCATTATGGCCTACGACCTCTATCCCGACCACGAATTTGCAAAGCAATATGATGTAGAAGTGGTAGACCTCGACACCCTCTACGCCAAATCCGACATCATCTCTCTGCACTGCCCACTCACGCCCGACACCAAACACATCATTAACTCCGAAAGCATTGCCAAGATGAAGAAAGGCGTGATGATCATCAACACCGGTCGTGGTAAACTCATCAACACAGAAGATTTGATTGAAGGACTTCGCACCCACCAAATCGGTTCCGCAGGTCTTGATGTGTATGAAGAAGAAAAAGAATACTTCTATGAAGACCGCAGTGACAACATGATCAAAGACGACGTACTTGCGCGTTTGCTCAGTGCGCCCAACGTTGTTTTGACCTCTCACCAAGCCTTCTTCACCGAAGAAGCTCTCAACAACATTGCCACCACCACGCTCAACAGTGTACGCGAACTTGCAGAGGGTAAGCCCTTCAGTCATCCCGTGCAAGGCTAATCTCCTTTCTACTCAGTTCACCAACTGAAATCACTCTTTATCTCTCATAGAGATCACAAAAAAGGAGGTGTTGCAAAACTCGTTTTTGCAGCATCTCCTTTTGTTTTTGCCAAAGCGGTAATTAGGCTCTTTTCCGTTAAATCCTTGTGAGTGTCTTGAAATTTTCTTACCTTTGCAACATACAGATTCTTTTCCTCAATCTAACACCCAATTATGGATTTCAAAGACCAAATTCGACAAATATCAGAGAGAATCGCAGTATTAAAGGATGCTCTAAATACTGAAGAAGCAACAAAGAATGCTCTCATTATGCCATTTATAGTAGCTTTAGGCTATGATGTGTTCAATCCTCTTGAAGTTGTGCCAGAGATGTGTTGTGACATAGGCAAAAAGAAAAACGAGAAAATCGACTACGCAATTATGAATGGCAATGACCCAGTGATATTGATTGAATGCAAGCATTGGGCACAAAATTTGGATTTGCACGAAACTCAATTGTTGAGATACTACACCGTGTCTAAAGCAAAGTTTGGAGTTTTGACGAATGGCATTGTCTATAGATTCTATACTGACATAGAAGAACCCAACAAAATGGACGAGAAGCCATTCTTGGAAGTTGATTTGCAGAACTTAAGTAGTGGACAGATTGAGGAATTAAAGAAATTCCATAAATCCTACTTCAACATTGACAATGTGCTTAGCACAGCGAATGACCTCAAATATATGAGGGAACTCAAGGCTGAACTAGCTATTGAATTCGAAGAGCCATCTGCTGATTTCGTGAAGATGCTCAGTAAACGCATCGTTAGCGGTGTGTTTACCACTCAAAAGCAAGAACAATTTACTGCATTGGTCAAGCGTGCGTTGTCGTCTTATGTGAACGACATTGTGTCTTCTCGCCTTAAAACGGCTATTGGTGTTGAGGAAGAAATCGATAATTCAACAAGTACCTCGGTATCATCTCCTGTTGAATCTTCCCAAAGTGAGGAAGAAACTGCTAGTACAAGCAATCGTGACGATAGAATTGTGACAACCGAAGAGGAAATAGAGGGTTTCCATATTGTGAAAGCAATAGTGCGAACTGTCTTACCTGCGGAACGCATTTTTGCACGCGACACGATTTCTTATTTTGGCATTTTAGCTGATGACAATAATCGCCGCCCCATTTGTCGTTTGCACTTTAATGCCAAACAAAAATACCTTGGTGTATTTGATGCCGAGAAGAAAGAAACGCGTCATCCCATAGATACTCTTGATGACATTTTTCAATATGAGGCTGTTCTCCGCGAAACTGCGCAACGCTATTTGTAATCAATTCTTTGTATTTGAACGCACCTTCTAAAGCAAGGAGTAATTCTGTTCAAAATAAACCTTATTGACATCAATTCTCTACCAACGGAGGTACTGCAAAAACGAGTTTTGCAATACCTCCGTTCTGTATTTCATTAAGTGATAAAACACTAGTCATTGAGGTTGACGATGAATGAAGCATAGTGAGAAAGTTTGGCTCTATGAAAATAGAGGTGTAAGTAGAAATAAAACGACGGCTTGTTTTAGAAAAAACGACGTGTTGTTTTGGGAGAAACAACGTGTCGTTTTGAGAGAAACAACGTGTCGTTTTATGAGAAACAACGTGTCGTTTTGAGAGAAGTAACGGCTCGTTTTTTAGAACGCAATGGAGGGGAATGAACGACACGGAAAAGTGGAAATTGAAAAACGGGAAAATTGAATTGTAAAAATACCTATAAAACCATCCTCTCGCGCGTACGCGCACGCACGCATCACAGGAGTTTTTGCTTTTTTGCTGTCACAAGTGTCACAAGAAAGTTGTATTTCACTGGTTTTCAAGTCATTGCCGAAACTCTCTGAATAAATATTAACAATGAGGTGATTCGAGTTGGGTTAGTTCGGGGTAAAAGGTATCGGAAATCGCGTTTTTCTTCTTGCGTTTCACTTAACCCAAATCGGTCATTAGACTGTTATTGTACTACTCGTAACTGGAAAGATAACGTCCTGTCATCTTTCATTTTCTTGTTGGTATCTTGTTTTTTGTTCGTTCTCGACGTAGCCCGCTACGCCTTCGAACTCACAACAAACCATCTACTCAACAATCCAATGAAATCTATTCAGGATCTAATGACCGATTTGGGCTAAATTTTCGGCTGTTTTTTGTCCCTTTTTTCTCGGCGTGTGACACTTGTGACAGCAAAAAAACAACATCGCTGTTGGAAGGCGCGCGCACGTACGCACACGTACGAGAAGACCATATACAATCATTTTGCAAGGTTGGCATATCAATTTCTACATATCTACAAAATAATATGTCAGTTTTTCGTTGTTTTTTCCCTCTTTGGGGCAATATCACCCCATATACATATAGAGGGGTATAGGAACAGCAAAAAAACTCCCTCCTGCTGAGCAACTCAACAGAAGGGAAGTGCCTGAAACGAGACTCGAACTCGTACAGCCGTAATGGCCAAGGGATTTTAAGTCCCTCGTGTCTACCATTCCACCATTCAGGCGTAAGGTGGTGCAAAGGTAAGTATTTTGAGAAAAGTGGCCAAATGTTTTGGCTAGTTTTGCACCACAAGTGCATCAGAATTTCCTGAATAAGCGGCAGAATATCGAAAAAGTGGCACGTTGGGTTGACCATCAGATTTTGTGACACTCACCACTCCTCCATTGTTGAGGTCATAGTGTCGCTGACAACGACCGCATTCTAGCGCACCAGGCGAAGAAGCGACCCACGAAAGTCGGCGTTCCACATAGGCCGACTGATAGCAAGAGGGACAAACGAGGTCGAAAGCCACAATAGTTTGCCGTCCACTCAAATCGGGTAAGGCTGGGGTGCCTACCACAAAACCTGCTATCGACAGCGGACGACCGTAGGTGTCTAACGAGGTGAGTGGATATTGCTGTTGTCGCTGGTGGGCGTTGGTGAAGATATAGTGCGAAGCATCGTAGGTGATGGCACACCACTCTCCCACTCCACGCACTGCCGCTGACAATGTGGGCACGGCTGCCACAGGAGCAAAGCGCAAAAAAGCACGATGATGGGAAAAACGCGTGGTGTTGTCGGTGTCGCAAGCCGAGAAACTGGTTATTGCTGCAAGGCACAAGACTAGGGCAAAGTTCACCAAAGCGCGACAAGAAGTGCATTTACGATATAATAGCTTCATCATAAATCAATCTTCTGAAAGAAACGGATGCAGTGGCTCGTCTTGCAGTTTATCCCACTGCAAGGATTTGGCTTAAAAATTGTGCCAAACCATTGGGTGCTTTCTTGATGTGTTTCTCTACCATCTTGCGGATGAAGAAATTGAGTTCCACACCAATCGTGACTTTCAAGGCCGCTTGATAAGTGCCTTTTTCCACGAGTTGCACCCAAACTGTGGCATTGACGGGAGAGTTTTGCGTCACGAGTTTGACCAATTTAGAGGGTTCGCGTTCTACAATTGCCAAAGAAACAGGACCCACTTTGGTGTCGGCAGAAATGGTGTCTTCGGTGAATTGCATCTTCTCCACTTGCTCGCGAATCTCAGCCAATTTCTCAGGCGAAACTTGATCGGCAGGGAGATTTTGTAAGATATATTGCATCTTTTCAGGGTCGGAAAAAGCGGCTTTAAGGGCTTCAAAACGGCGCAAATCGGCCAAACGCTCGTAAGCTTGAGCTTGCGTGGCATTGACAGTGAAGATGTCGGAGGTATATTTAGTCATCGTTGTTTAGAGAGAAATAGTTCCTCCCTTTCCTCCTTGGGCGAGGCATTTGAAATCATCAGATTTTCACGCACACCAAGGAAGAAAGGAAGAAGTCAAAATAAAGAAAGGAAATGTAGGAAACGCAGAGCTACACTTCGGGTGTCCACGTGGAAGGATTAGCACGCCAGCGCGCTAATAGGGGCAAGTGACTTTCATCGATGTAGCCAATGGCGCGGGCTGTTTCCACCACAGCTTCGTAGTTGGTGAGCGTGGTCAAGGTGACATTTGCAGCGCGGAAAGCCTCTTCTGCAACGGGGAAACCATAGGTGAAACTAGCCACCATACCGAGGATTTCAAATCCCGCAGCACGGAGAGCTTCAACGGCTTTGAGACTGCTACCACCCGTGGAAATTAAATCTTCTACGACTACTACTTTTGCACCTTCGGGCAATGTACCTTCAATGAGATTTCCCATACCGTGATCTTTGGCTTTGGCGCGAACGTAGCACATAGGGAGGTTGAGGGCATCGGCCACCAACGCACCTTGCGCAATGGCACCAGTGGCTACACCAGCAATGGCAGTTGCTTCGGGATATTGCTGACGAATCATTGCAGCAAGTTGATCTTTGACGAAAGTGCGCACGTGGGGATAAGCCAACGTTTTGCGGTTGTCGCAATAGAAGGGAGAGAGCCAGCCACTAGCCCAGGTGAAAGGTTGCGTGGGTTGGAGTTTGATGCACTGCACTTCAAGAAGTTGCTGCGCGAATTGGGAAGCAATGGAAGACATATTAGGTTTGTTTTAAGAGATTATTCAGAAGTTCAAACAGTACTACGTGTTGTGTATGTTATAGGTATGGTTGATGTCTGTTTTATGTGTGGTGACATCGTGTTTGGCGCAGGTGCTGCACGATGCGTTGCGCTCCCTCGGTTGGGGCAAGATTTGTGCCAAGTTGCGCACGAACGCGAGCATAACCCGACAATTGTGCTTGTCGAGCGTCACTTTTCTCGTCAAGCAAGGGGAGCAAATGGCGCGCAATGTGTTGCGGATGTGTATGGTCAGCTATGAGTTCGGGCACAACGGCCTCGTCTGCAATGAGATTGACCAAAGAGATGAAGCGGCAGTTGAGGAAGTGGGGCTGAATGGCACGAATGAGCGCTCCACCTTTCAGATGGTAGCACACCACTTGTGGCACTCCGAAGAGTGCTGTTTCGAGGGTGGCCGTTCCACTCGTCACCAACGCTGCATAGGCGTGTTTCAACAGCGGATAGGTGGCCGCAGACACGAGATGCACGTGAGGATGCTGCTGCAAATAGGGGGCATATTCTTCAAGTGGGATGCCAGGTGCAGCGGCTATGACGGCTTGAAAAGTGGGGACGGAAGTGGAGGACGCGGAGGCCTCAGAAGTTGTTGAGATTTCGGAAGTTGCAGTTTGCACTTGTGCGAAAGCCTGCAACATTCGTGACAGATTGGCTGCAATCTCCGAACGACGCGAACCGGCTAATAGGGCTATGATTTTGCGCTGTGGGTCGAGATGGTAAGTTGCACAGAATTGTGCAAAAGACGTTGTGTCGTGTTGCAAAAAATCATCGACTTCGGCTCGCGAAGGATTGCCTACATAGTCTACGGTATAGTGGTGTTTTCGCGCATAATAGTCTACTTCAAAGGGAAGAATGGACAAGACTTTGTCTACATTGCTGCGGATTTTGCGGATGCGTCCCTCTTTCCAAGCCCAGATTTTGGGAGCTATATAATAGTAGACGGGAAGGTTGAGGTGCTTTTTCACCCACGCTGCGATGTTCAAATTGAATCCGGGATAGTCGACCAGGATAATGGCATCGGGACAATAAGATGAAATGGCTTGTTTGCACGCTCGCATCGCTCGAAGGATTTGGGGCAGGTGCAAGATGACTTGAACAAATCCCATATAAGCCATCGTTTGATAGTGCCAAAGGAGGTCAACTCCTGCGGCGGCCATCAAATCGCCTCCCAATCCTTGGAATTGCGCAGCGGCATCTTGTTTCTTGATTTCAGAAACAAGGTGTGAAGCGTGAAGATCGCCCGAGGCTTCGCCAGCAATGATGAAATAGCGCATAAAGAAAGGGGGGGGTTGGCTAGGGTTTGACTAGATTTCTACTAATGAAAAGCGGATTTGGCCACAGTTTTTTTTGCAAAAGAAAAGTAGATTCTAAGCAAGAAAAGCATTTGGAGACTAATGAAAAGCGGAAATTAGTGCCATTGAGATTGGAGTTGTTGCAACAAGGCGTAGTTGGTGGCGTCGAGTGTTTGCGGAGTGATGGCAACAAATCCGTGTGCTAATGCCCAGCGGTCGGTGTCTTCTGCTTCGGGTTCTAACTCCAAAGGTTCTCCTGTCAACCAATAATAAGGTGCGTTGGTGCGAGGTCTGACACGCTCCTCCATCTCATTGATCCAACGCGAACGCGCCATTCGACAGAGTTTTACGCCTTGGATGTCAGAGGTGTTGGGAAAATTGACGTTGAGGGTGGAAAAAGGGGGAAGTCCGTCACGAAGCACTTGTTGAACGATGTTGATGATGTGGGGTGCGCAAGGCGACATATCAACGGACGTACTGAAATTGTCGTAAGAAAATCCAATACCGGGAACTCCCTGCATCACTCCTTCGCTCGCTGCTCCCATAGTGCCGGAATAGAAGGTATTGACACTTGAATTGTCGCCGTGATTTATCCCCGAAACCACTAAATCGGGCAAGCGATTATAGTTGCGTTTGAGGACATTGAAAAAGAGTTTCACGCAGTCTACAGGACTTCCCGTGCAAGCATACAAGTCGAGTCCTACTTCTTGTCGCACGAGTTTGCAATGGATGGGCTGAGTCACAGTGATGGCGCAACCAAACCCAGAGCGTGTTCCTTTGGGGGCTACAATAACGAGGTCGGCAATCGGGCGCAGTACATCAATGAGAAAATTGATGCCGGGTGCTTTATAACCGTCATCGTTGGAAATGAGAATGAAAGGACGAGAAGAACTGGAAGACATATGATTTGTATTGAATAAAGGAGAAGGGAACGGGAAGTGAGGAAATGAGGGAAGCGAGGATGAGGAACGGAGAATGTTGAAATCAATCGATGAAGAGATTCTCTCCGAACTAGGTGCGACGTTGAAGGAGTAAAACCACCATAATTGGTGCACCGATGAGCGGAGTCACCGCATTGAGGGGTAATTGTGCTTCTCCCCAAATCGATAAACGCGCCACCAACTGGCACAGTAGGAGCGACAAACTTCCTAAGAGGAGGGTGAGTGGGAGTAATCGCTGATGACTTCCTTGGAGAGAGAGTAAACGTGCTGCGTGGGGTGCTGCCAATCCTACAAAAGCGATGGGGCCGCAAAGGGCTGTGACGAGAGCGGACAACAATCCTACGATGGCTAGCATTACGATGCGTTCGCGCTCTACAGCGATGCCTAGTGACTGTGCGTAGAAATCTCCCAACAACCAAGCGTCGAGTTTTCGCAAACGTGGGAGGACGATAGCAATCAACACGAGGATGAGAAGGGAAAAGAGGGGTAAAACTTCCCAACTGACGGAACTGCAATCTCCCAAGAGCCAGAGTTGATAGTGGCGCAGACCGTCTGCCGATGCGCGATGCGCTAAGATGGACAAAACGGAGGAAACGATGAAAGAAAGCATCACTCCCACTAGAAGTACTGCTGTGGCACTTGCGAGTCGGCGACTCACGCTGAGCAAGAGAAACAAGACGACTAGTGCTCCCAACAAAGCACAAAACACGGTGAGGGTGAAACCTGCCACCAATGGTATGCTGCCGATGACCATCGTGGCAAGAGCGGCTCCAAGAGCGGCTCCGGCATTGATGCCCAACAAGGAGGGATCGGCTAGCGGATTTCTGAAAAGTGTTTGCGTGAATAATCCACTTCCTCCAAGTGCCATTCCTGAAATAGCTGCTGTCAAGGCGATGGTGAGCCGATGATGCACCACTATTTCTTGTGCGATGGTGGGTGTGTCTGAGGAAAAACCGAAGAGGTGACTCAACGCGCTACGCAAAGACTCGCTCACTTCTTCTGGACTAATCCACACGCTTCCCACAAAGAGGTTCAGCACGATGAAAAGCAACACAAGAAGTGCTAAACAGAGGAGCTGACTGCGGTGAGAAAGTGGTGAAATCTGCATTGCAATATGGCAAGTTTGCGAAGGGAGAACGCTGATAAAGACTACGAACGGAAGGCGTTGCGAAATAAATCTGGGGATAAATAGCTAAAACTACTGCACAACGTGGTGCGATGCCAACAGCGGAGCATATATTCTCCTTGCGAGATGAAGTAGAACGTCCCCAAACGCTGAAACTATCGTGATAACGGATGAAAATAGCGCAAAGATGTTGCGGAATCCACCGTCAATGTTCCTAACATTTGGCACCATTCACGCAGCAACAACGCGGGAGAAAATGGGGTTTGCTCATAATAGGGAACTTGCATCGTGTTGCACACCCAAACGCGATGAGAACGAACGGCTGGAAAGTGCGCATAGACGCGCGAGAGTTGCGAGAGTTCGGCATAGTCGGAGGGAACTTCTTGACCTCCTTTGATAATCCACACCTCGGCTTGTTGTGCATACTTCCACGCACGTTCCAGA